>JARYMO010000041.1 GCA_029907055.1 Syntrophomonadaceae bacterium
AGTTGCACGCCACGCTCCCGCATCAGGGCCTCCACCCGTCGCGACGAGCTCTCGTCGAGCTGGCGGGGCATGATGCGGTCGAGTCCTTCCACCACCGTGACCTGCACTCCCCGCTGCACCATCTCCCAGGCCGCCTCCAGGCCCAGCACTCCCCCCCCGATGACCACTGCCCGGGCACCCTCCCGCAGTTCCCGCTTGAGGGCTCGCCCATCAGCCAGGCTGCGCAGGGTGAAAACCCCGCCCAGGTCGACCCCGGGGAACGGGGGCCGGATGCTGCGGGAACCGGCCGCGTAGATCAGCTTGTCGTAGTGCAGCTCGGAACCGTCATCCAGGCTGACCTTCCTGGCCTTCACATCGATGGCCGTCACCCGCACCCCCCGCCGCACCTCAATGCGGCGCTCGTCGTACCAGGCCTGGTCGTGGATGAACAGGCGGTCGTCCGGCAGGTCTTCGCCCAGCAGGTCAGACAGCACCGGCCGGTAGTAGGGGAGAACCTCTTCCTCCGTCACCATCACGATGCGTCCCACCTGGTTGCGGGTGCGGATGGCCTCTGCGGCACTGAGGGCGGCGATGCCCGATCCGATGACGACGAAGGTCTTGTCGGCATCGAGGCGGAACTCCTCCTCCGGCATCTCCTCGACAAAGTTCTCCCGTCCCACCCCGCAGGCCGGGCAGTGGGCGGGCGGCTCCTCCCCCACCGCGATGTGACCGCACACCAGGCAGCGCCACCGTCGCTTGGAGGCAGGCTGCAGCTTGGCCTGCAGCGCGCGGGCAAATTCCATGCCGAAGGCGAAGGCCTTCTCCAGGTCGGCATCCGAGGGCTTGAAGTTGATGCGCAGGCCCGGCACCACCTGCATGCGCAGCGATGCCAGGCGCGCGGTGATGTTGGGGACCGCCTCCCCGCTCCACCCGTAGGCACCGAAGGCCGAGGCCAGCAGGCGGCTGTGCACGATGGGCGAGAGCTGCGTCAGCAGGTTCCACACCGGAGGGGGGGCGTCTCCATTCAGGGTGGGGGAGCCCACCAGCAGCGCGTCCGCGGTCTGCAGTTCCTGCAGCACCTCGCTCACCGGGGTTTCGATGAGGTCCATGCTCACCACCTCGGCATCGATGACGGTGGTGAGGCCTTCCACCACGCTCTGGGCGATGCTGGCGGTGTAACCGTAGGCGGCCACGTAGGGGACCACCACCTTGGGCCGGGCACCCGGTTCCCTGACCGGCTCCTGTGACCACTCGCGGTACATCTGCAGGTAGCGCTCCAGGTCCTGGCGCAGGATGGGCCCGTGTCCAGGGCAGATGATGTCCACCGGCAGCCCCTCGATCCTCTCCAGCGCGGCCCGCACGTAGGGCTTGAAGGGGCCCATGATGGCGTCGAAATAGTCCTTGTACGCAGCCGTCAGGTCGCGGTCAATGAGGTCGGCAAACAGGCGTTCGTCAGGTACGTGGCTGCCGAAAGAGTCGCAGGTGAACAGGATGCGGTCCTGTTCCAGGTAGGTGTAGATGGAGTCCGGCCAGTGCAGGAAGGGCAGGTTGAGGAAGGTGAGGGTCCGTCCCCCCAGCTCCAGTTGCTCACCGTCGCTCACCGCGCGGCCGTTGAACTTGCGGTTGGTGATCTCGCGCAGGAAGGACAGTGCCGTCGCGCTGCCCACTACGGTCAGGCCGGGGACCAGGTCCAACAGCTGTTCCACCGATCCGCTGTGGTCAGGCTCGACGTGGTTCACCACCAGGTAGTCGATGGAGGCCAGGGGCAGGATTTCCTCCAGCTTCTTCACGTAGTCCTGGAAGAACTTCACCTTCACGGTGTCAATGAGGGCTGTCTTCTCTTCTCCCCGCACCAGGAACGCGTTGTAGCTCGTCCCCTCGGGGGTTTCCATGATGATGTCGAACACCCGCAGGTCGGGGTGCAGGGCCCCCACCCAGTAGACGCCTTTCGTGATCTCAACCGTCGGCACGTGGTCACCTCCGTTCCCTGTCCGGGTCCCGGCCCCGGCCGGGACCTCTCCCGCTCCTTCTCCGCCGCGGCGCCGCGGCCCACGTCCCTGGTTCAGGCAGGGGGCTGCTGCCCCCCTCCCGGGCTGCCCACCCCTTCCCCGCGGGCCAGACGCTGCTGGCGGTGCACCTCTTCCAACAACCCTTCAATGCAGCGGTGCCGGCTGAACCTCTCCAGCACCTGTTCCCGTGGGCGCTGGCAGAGGCCGCATTCTGACTCGGCCAGGCCATTGCTCCATCCGCACACGCAGACCCACCCATCGGCCGTTCTCCTCGCGTAGCACACCGCGTCCGGGCCTGCCTTGTGGGCCAGGAAGCGCATTTCCTCCGGGCTGCCCGGCCGGTCCAGCAGGGTGGCCGGGCAGTCTCCCGCGCTCCAGACAGAACCGTCGGTGAAGACCACGCGGCGCACCGAAACCTCCAGGGCTACCGCGTGTTCCTGGTCATAGAAGGCAGCAGTGCCGTTGCCGGTGGCGGTACGGGTGGTCAGCCCGGCCTCGCCCGGTCTGCCCCCGCTGCTGCCCAGCGATGCGTAGCAGGTGGTGCTGAACTGGATGGATGAGATGGGCTTGCGGGAACGGTTCAGGAATCCGATGGTGTAGAACGAGGTGCCGGTCGGTTCGTGCAGGCGGCTGACTGCGGTGCGCACCTCCAGCGGGCAGGGCGGGGCTTGCGTTTCCGTGGGCGGCTCCCCGGCATCTGCCGCCGGCGCGGGTGATGCGGGCAGCGCCTGAACCGGTCCGGCGGGCGGCCCCGGCGCTGCCGGGCGAGCCGCCATCACCAGCAGCAGCCCGAAGATGCCCAGGAAGAAGCCGATCACCACCCAGGTCCCGGCGTCTTTGCCCTTTAGCGCCGCGACATACCCGCACAGCACGGCGAAGAAGAGGCAGTAGCCCAGTATGCCGATCAGGACGGTATCCTCCACCGGCCTCCCCCCTCCCCGCGCACACTGCGCACCCCCTGGCAGGGATCATGGCCCCCCACCCTGCGCACGGGCACCGCACCACACTTCTTGCCTGCTGATCTCATTATACCGCGCGGGCCGCGAGGGAGAGGGAAGCCAATTCGAAGCCCCAGCAGCAAAAAAATACGCTTCCCCTCAGGGAAGCGTGCGATTCGAAAGTGGTCGGGATGAAAGGATTCGAACCTTCGACCTCCTGGTCCCGAACCAGGCGCTCTACCAAGCTGAGCCACATCCCGACTCCTGCGTGCCCCTTGCACGCCACTAATTGTACCACCCACCGCACACAAAATCAAGGGAGGCCCTGCCGCCGCGGCTCCCTGCGACCTCAGCCGGCAGCCCCCGCCTCCCCGCGCTGGTAGAGCATACCGAAGGCGCTGGCAAACACCACCGAGAAGTAGAAGCCCGCGAACACCGCCACCGGCGGGCCCAGCAAGGGGACGGCCACCAGCAGCCCGGTCAGCACGGAAGCGGTCAGTGACAGCACGAAGGCAGCCAGGTAGTCCGCTGCCACCGCCGCGATGCGCGCCGCGATCTCCCCCAGAGCGAAGGCCGCAGCCAGCCTGTTGGTGGCGGCATAGTGGGCCAGTGCCATGGGCAGCAGGAACGCCACCGCCAGCATCAACAGCACCGCCAGCATGGTCCCGCCCGCGAAGAGCGGCATCCCGGGCCAGCCCAGCGCCGCCCCTGCACCTCCTGCCACCATCACCGCCACTGGCACCAGCAGGTACAGGAAGCCGATGAGGAAGGACACCAGGCCCAGCACGAACTTGTCCGCCCAGGCTTCCCACGGCGGCATCTCCTCACGCCCCTCGGTGCCTGCCCTCATCACCTCCAGGACATAGCCCACCGCCAGCAGGTTAAGGACCGGCAGCAGGCCCAGCAGACCCCCGACCACCAGCTTGGTCACCCAGTCAGGGTCCTGGAAGGGAAACTTGAAACTGCGCACGATGTCCAGGGCCATCCCCTCCTTCCTCTCCGCCTCTCTCGCCCCCGGCCCGGCCGCGGGCCGCTGCGCCCCATCCCTCCTCCCGCTGCCACTCTTCACCCCGCCGGGGAGAGGTAGTGGAAGACCGCCAGCACCCCCTGCCGCAGACCGATGCGTGCCGGGGAGCGCAGCAGCCGGTTGGACACCGCGAAGGGGTAGGAATAGCGCAGGGTGGCGTCCTCCAAGGGGTACTGGAACCCCTCCAGGCTGACCCCCACCGCTGCTTCGCTGAGTGCAACCACCGACACCAGGTCACCCAGCGTCCCTTCCAGTTCCCGGTCCGCCGCGATGAGGTAGACGGTCAGGCCGGGGGCCGCGTAGGTCATTTCCACCCCCCGGTGCAGCGGCGCCACCCCGCTGAAGAGATTGGACAGCACGTGGTCCAGCCGGTCCCCTTCCCATCCCATGACCACGATCTCGCGGGCACCCCGTTCCTCGGCCAGCGCCAGGGCGAGCTGGGTGTCCGTGCAGTCTTTCTCAGCCGGGTGGCGCACGATTTCTACCCCCTGCCGCTCCATTGTCTCCAGTACGTGGGGTGCAACAGAATCCATGTCACCGACCACCGCCTGCGGGCGTACCCCGATGCGCCAGGCAAAGTCAGCTCCCGCATCAGCGGCCACCACCAGCTCAGCGCGTTGCAGCCACCGGCGGTACTGCTCCGGGTCCCCGTAGCGGCCCCCGGCCATTATGACACACTTCATGGCACCCGTCTCCCCGGCAGCACATCGGTGCGGACGGCGAGGTACCAGATTACCAGCGCCGAGATGGCAATTTCCGGCAGCATGTAGGCCGAGTTGTAGACCAGCGAGTACACCAGCGGGCTCATGCCCTCGGGCGCGTAAGCCCCGAAGAACACCACCCCGGACACCACGTGCGAGCACCAGCGCAGCATGCCTGCGCCGACGGTGCCCCACACCGGGCGCTGCCTGGCCAGACCCGCCAGCCCCACCAGCATGAAGGGAACCGGGTAGTCCAGCAGCAACTGCACCGGGTGCACGATGTAGCGCATGCCGTCGACGAAGAGGTTCACCATGCCGTACAACAGTCCGGTGGCGGCTCCCACTTTCGCGCCGCGGCGAAAAGCGACGGCCAGGATGGGTATCATTTCCAGCGAGATGGACCCCCCGAAGGGAGCCTGGTACAGCTTGATCTGGCCCAGGACGAAGGCCAGGGCGATCATCATCCCCATCTCCACCAGCACCCGGGTCCTGCCTGCCGCGTTGGTTTCCATTTCCCGCCCTCCCCGTTCGGCGCTCCGTGCACGAACCGCACGCTCACGCCTGCGGTCACGCCGCCAACTCGCTCCCCACCACCGGGGGCCCGCTTTCATCGTAGCCCAGACCGCTCCCACGCTCAAGGAATACGCAGGGGCCACGGCAACCACCTGCCCGACGCTGCCGCCGGTGCAAATTGACAGCCCCTGGAGCCTGGTATATAATTGCGATGGCCCACTACCATGGGTAACTTAGTGACGAGGAGGGGAATCATGGCGTACATCATCACCGACGACTGCATCAGCTGCGGGCTCTGCGCCGAGGAGTGCCCGGTCGAAGCGATAAGCGAAGGCCCTGATAAGTATGTGATTGACCCCGAGCTGTGCACTGATTGCGGCAACTGCGCTGAAGTGTGCCCGGTGGACGCGGCGAAGCCGGTGGAGGAGTAGCTCCGGCCGGCAGGCCAGAAGCCCTGGGTGCAACGGCCATTTGCCATTCGCGGCGCTGAAGGCCCCCTTTCCGGGGGCCTTGTTGCGTTGTTCGGTTACGCCAGGCCGGGGAAGCCGTTCTGGCGCAGCGCCTCGTACAGCACCACCGCCACCGCGTTGGAGAGGTTGAGCGACCTTCCCAGCGGGCGCATGGGAATGCGCACCGTGCATTCGGGATGGGCCTCCAGCAGCGCCGCCGGCAGCCCTGTTGTTTCGCGCCCGAACACCAGCACGTCGTGGGGGCCGTACCGCACCTCGGTATACAGGCGTTGTGCCCTGGTGGTCGCCAGGTGGGTGCGCCCCGCGGCCGGCGCCAGCGCCTGCTGCAGTTCGGCGAAACTGTCCCACACCTTCACCTCGACCTGGCCCCAGTAGTCCAGGCCCGCCCGCCTGAGATAGCGGTCCTCCAGCGAGAACCCCAGCGGTCGCACCAGGTGCAGGACGCTGCCAGTGAGGGCGCAGGTCCTGGCTACGTTGCCCGTGTTCTGGGGTATCTCCGGTTCCACCAGCACGATATGCGTACCCCTCACCCCCTTCCGCCCGGCACTGGCCCTGTTCCCCTCGAGCACCCCTCATTGCAGCTCCAGCACCTCGCGGCGCAGGAAGACCGCCAGGGGTATGTCATCGTAGTCGGCCGCCTCCAGGAAGGACTGCACCCCTGCCCATCCCTCGCAGGCATCCAGCAGCCTGCGCAGGTGGAGGTCAAACCCTGACAGGCCATGGCCCGCCTGGGCTGCCGCCGGGGGTATGAGGCCCATGCCGCGCAGCACGCGCCGGGTGGCGGCCATGCCGGCCAGGGTGATGGCGTACACCAGCTGCTCGGTGAACCCTTCCAGCGGGGTGCAGAGGTAGAAACGACAGATGAGGGTGCGGACGGGGTACACGGTGCACAAACCGTCCACCAGGAACGAGCAGGGTGACGTGCGCATGCGCGGGATGCCTGCCCGCAGGGAGTCCTCCAGCAGGTAGTCGCGGGCCAGCCGCGGCAGGTCGAGTTGCAGGTGAGCCGCCAGCTGGCGCAGGGAGACGATGTCCGGCACCACGTAGGCGTGGCGGCAACAGTTCACTGCGCAACCCCGGCAGGGAGCGAAGTGCGGCTCGGCGAACTGCTTGTACACCCCGGGGTCATCGCACAAGGGCTGCCAGGCCCGCAGCAGGTCGCCCAGGGTGGCCCCGGGGCCCTCGATGCGTACGGCGACGGGCCCGCCCGCGGCGATGGGCCGGGCCGTTACTCTGGGCGCGTCGTTCATCCCCGCTCCTCCTGCATGGCGCGGATGGCCTGCCGGGCCAGCCGGTCACAGCGTTCGTTCCACGGATCGCCGGCGTGCCCCTCCACCTTGTGGATACGGACGCGGTTCTTTGCCATCAGTCCTACCAGTTGCTCCCACAGGTCGCGGTTGGCCACCGGTTCCTTGCGCGCGTTCTTCCAGCCGTTGCGTTGCCATTTCTCCACCCAGCGCTGGCGGAAGGCATTCACTACGTAGGCGCTGTCGGAGAACACCTCCACGTCCCAGCCGCTGACCCTGAGGGCTTTCAGCGCTTCGATGACCGCCGTCAGCTCCATGCGCTGGTTGGTGGTGCAGGGCGCGGTGCCGGAGATCTCGCGGGTGCGCTCCCCGTGCCGCAACACGGCCGCCCACGCGCCCGGACCCGGGTTGCCCGAACAGGCACCGTCGGTGTAGATAGTGATAGTCTTGGCGTCCAGCGAATCCCCGCGCAGCGTCATGGTCGTCCCTCGTCTGGCCACACTCAGAAGATGTCGAGCAGTTCCGGCAGGGCACGGATATGCCAGTCGCACTCCGGCACCGGCCAACCGGCCTCGGGCTGCAGCCACACCGCCCGCATCCCGGCCAGCTTGGCGCCGATGACGTCGGTCAGGCTGTCGTCCCCGACGTGCACCGCATCGCCTTCGCTCACCCCCAGCAGTCCCAGCGCGTGGCGGAATATGCGGGTGTTGGGCTTGGCCCAGGTGACCTCGTCGGAGAACACGGTGGCGCGGAAGTGAGCGAGGAGGCCGTCCGCCTCCATGATCCTGCGCAGGACCACGCCCGGAGAGGCGCCGGTGTTGCAGACCACGGCCAGCACGTAGCGGCCAGCCAGCGTCTCCAACACCTCGCAGGCCCCGTGGTTGAGGGGGGGCGGCACCTCCAGCAGCTCGTAGGCGTACGCGCGGTACAGGCGCTCGTCCAGTTCGGCGTCCACGCGCACCCCCAGCGACTTCTTGATGTGCTCGACATGGCCCCGGGGCGTGATGTCCATCCCGTGCACCCGCTGCATCAGCCAGGCCTCGCGCCAGGCCCCTTCCAGTGCCGCCTCTACGGCCTCGGCGCTGCGCGGCTGCCCGGCATCAGCCAGCAACTGCCCCAGCACCCGGGCCCGGCGCTGGCGAATGCCGTCCGGCATGCGGTACAGGGTGTTCCAGAAATCGAAGGTCAGCGCCCTGGCCACCTCGGCCACCTCCAATAGACAACCCCCCTGGAACAGGGGGGTCCGGCTCACAGGCCCTCGGCAATCTTCCTGTCGGTGCGGTCCGATTGCTCCACGAACCCGGCGACGTCGCCGTCCAACAGGGCCTTGTTATCCTCCTGTCGCTCGCGGTTGACCTTGCGGGCCACATCCTTGGCCCTGGAGTCGGTGGTGTAGAAGCCGGCTCCTTTGAACACCACCCCCACCCCTCGGCTGACGAGACGCTCCACCGGACCACCGCAGGTCGGGCACTGTTCGAGCGCCGGGGCGGTGATGCGCTGGGCGCATTCGAAGCGGCCGCAGTTGTCGCAGCGGTAATCGTAGACAGGCACGTGCTCACCCCCGCGTGACGTAGTGTTTCCTTTTCCATTATTGTGAGGCGGGCAGCGGTTGTCAAGGGCGCCAGCGGGGCGGGGCGGAGTTCAGGTGCCGCCGGAAGCCAGGAAGTAGGTGAGCCCCATCGCGCCATTCCACACGGCGTGGGCCAGCCAGCAACCGTACAGCGAGCCGCTCCGCTCGTAGATGTAGGCCAGCGCGGCCCCGCCCAGAGCCAGTGGCAAAGCCCTCCAGGCATCCCAGTGGGCGAGCCCGAAGAAGGCACCCGAACACAGCGCGCCGCCCCACACCCCCAGGGTGCGCCGGAACACCGGGTACACGAAGCCGCGAAAGAAGAGTTCTTCGGCGAAGGGCGCCAGTACCACCAGGATGATCATCACCACGGTCATCTCCACCCCGCTGCGGACCTGCCCCAGCACCTGCTCCACCGCCTGTGGCTGGGGGTGAAAGCGCTGGAGCAGCATCCCGGCCACCAGCACCAGCACGAACAGCACCAGGCCGCCCCCCAGCCCCCATCGCAGCAAGGCCCGCCCGGGGGCGGGACGCAGGCCCAGCGCCGACCAGCGCACCCGGTGCAGCAGGGGAGCGAACACCCACACCGCACCCACCGTGGCCACGAACTGCACCCCGTACCCCACCACGAAGTCCCGCACCACCGGCCCCATGCCCGGGGCGTGAGATGCCAGGAATACCTGCAGTGCAGGCCCCCAGCGGGGAAAGGAAAGGCCCGCGACCAGGATGGCAGCGAACGCCGCCACTACCTCCAGGTATCCCCACCGCACCTCGTCTGTCCTCCTCGACATTCCCTTCCCCTCCCCTTGCCTGCTGCAGGTGTCAATTCTCCGCCGGCTGGCACGATCCCTACACTGTCTCAGCCCCCGGGCTCTCGCGGGCAGGATACCCTACCCCCGGCGCCGAATACCGTTGCATCGAGGAGCACCCGGTGCAGAGGGGGGAGGACATGGCACGGGGAGCGATGGTCCGCGGCCTGGCGCTCGTCCTGGCAGCAGCCGTCATGCTGAGCCTGGTGCCGGCCCGGCCGCTGGGACGGGAGCCGGTGCCGCGCAGGATGCCTCCCGCGCCTTCTTCGCTGACGGTGGCCGCGGTGGGCGACGTGATGCTTTCCCGTGGGCTGACCAACGCCACGCGCCGCCATGGCCCAGACTATCCCTTTGCTGTCCTGGGCGCGCGGCTGGCGGCTGCAGACCTCGCGATGGCCAACCTGGAGTCCCCGCTGGCCGATTGCGGTTCCCCCCTGCCAGGCAAGGCCATCTGTTTCCGCGCCCGACCAGAACTGGTCGGCGCCCTGCAGCGGGCGGGATTCGACGTGCTCAGTCTGGCCAACAACCATTCCCTGGACTACGACTGGCCTGCCCTGGAGCAGACCCTGACGCTGCTGGCTGCGCACGGTGTGCACAGCGTGGGTGCCGGCCGGGACCTGCGTCAGGCGCGACGGCCGGTCATCCTGGAGCGGCAGGGGATCAAGGTGGGCATCCTGGCCTACACCGATGAGCCGCTGGTCTCCTCCGACTTCAAGGGCGATCCACACAGCTCCTCGGTAGATCTACCCTTCACCATGGTGCTGGGCAAAGGCGAGAGCAACTTTGCCAAGATCGTCGCCTGGTACGATAATGAATGGGGTTACTCAGTGCGCACCGCCGACCTGGCGGCTTTGATGGCGCGCTATCTCTAATCTGCGACCTTATGCCGGGAAGTGACCCCCTCACTTCCCGGCGTTCAATGGCGAGGGAAATATGTTCAATAAGAAGATGGTGACGGACATCAATGTCC
>JARYMO010000042.1 GCA_029907055.1 Syntrophomonadaceae bacterium
TCCATGCCGCCAGACCGAAAAGCCCGGTCAGGCTGCCGGCGGTCACCTGCACCAGCGCCCCGTCGGCCAGCCAGGCGTCGAGTTCCTGCAACGCAGCCGCCCCTCTTCGCGAGCGCTCGGGGTGGGCGATGACCGGGATGACCCCCGCGGCCCGCAGTTCGCGCAGCGTGCGGCGGACTGGCTCCCCGGGGTGGTAGTCGACCACCTCCACCAGCAGGTGGCGGCCGGCATCGTTCAGGGTCATCACCCGGCCCGCCCGCAGGGCGGCGGGCAGGTCGCTGGTCAGTTCGTACTCGGCCCCCGGCACCACCAACAGGGGCACCCCGCTGGCTCTCAGGGCCGCTTGCAGCTCGGCCACCCGTTGCCGGATCTGCGCGCGGGAAATGTCGTACACTCCGGCCATGACGTGGGGCGTCGCCACCACCACCAGGTACCCGGCTCGCACGTACTGCTGTGCCATGGCCAGGCTTTCTTCCCGCGTCGCGGGTCCGTCGTCGAGGCCAGGCAGGATGTGCGCGTGCAGGTCGATCATGGCAGCTTCTCCTCCGCGGGGCCCCACGCCCGGAACGGCAACGGCCGGGCGAAGATTCACCTGTTTGAACATATTGTACCACGGCGGTGCGCTGCAGGGGGAGCGTTCTTTCCCGCCCGGGCGCGCGCGCTGACTGCACCACCTATACATATATACGGACCCCACTCCGCGTGCGCGGGGTGGGCCTGCAACAACGATGGCCTCCCGTGCCGGCAGGAAACGACCGCGCTGCTGGCGCCCGCCGGGCGGTCAGGGCAGAGGGGCGGTTGACTTCCGGGCGCCCCGTCGCCACCCCCGCAAGGTGATGAACGACCACGCACCGAGGGACACCAGCACGAACCCAGCCACGTCCACCATTACGTCGACAACCCGCCCCGTGCGTCCGGGGATCGACCGCTGGTGCAGTTCGTCCGCCAGCGCCACCGCCGCCACCAGCAGTCCGGCCAGCGCCCAGGCCCGCCCGCGGCGGCTGCCGTGCATGCCCCCGAGCGCCCAGGCCAGCGCCAGCCCCAGCGCGCCGTAGAGGGCGGCATGCGCGCCCTTGCGCAGCCAGAACTGCAGGAATTCCGCGGGGTGTGCCCGGTTGTCGACCACCAGCCCATCGTACTCGAACGACAGGTGGGGGAGCGAGCCGACCCACTGCAGGAGGTTGTCATGGCGGAGGAGGGACCCGCGCAGGTCCTGGGCGGAGAATGGCTGCCCCGAGAGCACCGCAATGGCCAGCAGCAGCCCGGCCACGACCAACCAGGGCAGCCAGCGCGGACGCTTCGCCCCCCCATCACCACCCCCTGCTGTCGCCTTTCCTGCCAGCACCCGCCATCCCTCCCACGCACCGGCCCTTCTGGCGCCCCGCGTCCCCTTTCCGCCGCCCCTGCCCTCCCCCCTGCCAGCGCTCAGGCCGTCTCCAGCGCCTGCAGCAGCACCGGCAGCTGCTGCAGGAAGGAGGTCAGTCCCGCATCCGGACGGAAGAACAGCGGGTTGATATCAGACTGCAGCCGTATCTCCAGCCGTTCCAGCAGGAAGAGCAGGAGTCTCAGGCGCCGGGTGCCGGGGTCCGGGTCCGCCAGGCCCGGCCAGCAAGCCAGTACCGGCTCCTGCCAGCGGCGTTCCTCCTGCACCAGGCTCCGGAAGCGCCGGGGCAGGAGGGCGACCTCGGAGGGGCGCAGGGCGAAGTGCAGTCCATCATACCCGGCCTGCGCCGTCCGCGACCACTCCCAGTCCACCAGCCAGCAGCCATCTTTCCCCGCCAGGATATTGCCCAGGGCGAAGTCCCCGTGACAGGTGGACACCACCAGCCGCCGCCGGCTCCATCCTTCCCGCTCCACCAACCCGTCCACCTCCGCCAGCCACCAGCGCAGGGTGTCCCTGGCAGCGGTGTCCAGCATGCGGTCCCGCTGCAGCCGTTCACCGATGCTGTTCAGGAGCCCGTCGAGGTACTCGCGGCAGCCGCATTCGCGTGCGGTGCGCTCGGCCAATACCTGCACGTCGCGCAGGCAACGGGCGATGGCAGGGTCTCGCCGGCGGGAACAGGAAATCCGGTTTACCGGCGTCCCCGCCACGCATTCCTCGACGAACCAGCGGCCGTCGCTGCCCGCAGCGTACAGGCGCGGCACGGCCAGTGCGAAGCGATGGGCCAGACGGCGGCCCTCGATCTCGTTCGCCAGCCAACGGGTGTCGAACCCCTGCTTGGCAATGGCCGTGCACTGCCCGCGAGCCGCGTCGAAGACCCTCAGTTTCGTGTTGCCCGCCCCGATGAGCAGCTCGCGGGCCCGGGGTACTGCCGGGTTCACCCACAGGCGCCGCGGGGTCAGCCACCCGTCCATGGGTCCAGTGGTGGCCACCCAGGCATAGGCCCGTGACAACGGGCGTTTCCATGGGGTCACCGCCACCCCGAAGTCCCGCCTGACCGGGCTCAGTGCCCGCCAGGAGTGATCCCCGGCCCACACCGCGTTCAGGCGGGGGTTGCAGACCCACACCTGTCCAGGCCCGGCCCCGGGTCGCCCACCGCGCTTCGCGCCTGACCAGCGCACGCGGTACGGTTTCTGGTGCTGGTGGGACCAGTACCAGCCCATGGTCTGCTCGAAGATGTACGGAAAGGGCTCCCGCTGCAGGAGCTGCTCCATCTTCATGCTGGCGCCTCCAGAAGGTCAATCCGGGTTGCGCCGCGCGGGCGGCGCCGCTTTCCTCATTATACCATCACCGCGCATCGCTCTCCGCAATCCTGGCGCCGGGGTCCTCCCCCGCGGCCAACGGTTGCGCGGCCTGCACCCTTCCCGCGGGCCACCCGTTGCACCCGCTGGCCCCATTGATTCCTTATTTCACCATCTATGTGGTACTATGGATGGAGCAACCATGCGCGAGGAGGTGGCAGGAGGACACATGCTGGCAATCACCCGCAGCCTCTGCCTGCAGGGCATCGAGGCCACACCCGTCACCGTGGAGGTCGATATCCACAATGGCCTGCCCGCCTTCGACATCGTCGGACTGGCTAGCCAGTCGGTCAAGGAGGCCAAGGAGCGGGTCCGGGCGGCCATCAAGAACTCGGGCTTCGAATTCCCCCTGCAGCGCATCACCGTCAACCTGGCTCCTGCTGACCTGCGCAAGGAGGGCAGCCACTTTGACCTGGCCATCGCGCTGGGCATCCTGCTGGCCAGCCGCCAGGTGGAAGGACCAGTGCAGGAAGCTTTCATGGCCGGCGAGGTCTCCCTGGACGGCAGCCTGCGCCAGGTGCCGGGGGTGCTGCCGATGGTGCTGGCACTGTGCCAGACCTGCCCGGGGGCGCACCTGCTCATCCCGCCCGGAAACGCCGCCGAAGCCGCACTGGTCCCTGGCCTCCGCACCTGGCTGGCACCCTCGCTGGCTGCTGCCGCCGCCCACCTGTCCGGGAACCGCACGCTTTCCCCGGTCACCCCTGCCCATGCCCCGCCAGCCACCGCCGGGACCGCCCATCCCGACCTCAGCGACATCAGGGGACAGGAAGGGGCTCGCCGCGCCCTGGAAGTAGCGGCTGCCGGCGGGCACAACCTGCTGCTCATCGGCCCACCCGGCAGCGGCAAGACCATGCTGGCCCGCCGGCTGCCCGGCATCCTGCCGCCCATGACCCGGGAAGAGGTGTTGGACGCCTCCCGCATCTACTCGGTGGCCGGGCTGCTGCACCGCCACGGCGCGCTGGTGTCGGAGCGGCCGTTCCGCGCCCCTCACCACACCGCCTCCTCCGCCGCGGTCATCGGCGGTGGCCGCAGCGCGCACCCGGGGGAAGTCAGCCTGGCCCACCACGGGGTGCTGTTCCTCGACGAGCTGGCCGAGTTCCCGCGCGACGTGCTGGAGGCCCTGCGCCAACCCCTGGAGGAGGGAACGGTGACCGTGGTACGCGCCCAGGCCCGTGCCACGTACCCCGCCCGGTTCATGCTGGTGGCGGCCATGAACCCCTGCCCCTGCGGTCATTTCAATGACCCGCTGCGCGAGTGCTGCTGCACGCCGCACCAGGTCCAGAGGTACCTGGGCCGCATTTCCGGACCGCTGCTGGACCGCAGCGACCTGCAGGTGGAGGTGGCCCGCGTCACCTTCGAGGAGATGCGGACTTCCGCCCCGGCAGAGGCCTCGGCTTCCGTCCGCACCCGGGTGGCAGCGGCCCGGGAGCGGCAGGCACACCGCTACCGCGGGCTGCCCTTCTCCCTCAATGCCCACCTGGACGCCCGCCAGGTCCGCCGCTTCTGCCATCTGGAACCGGAGGCCGAAGAGCTCCTGCGCGCCGCCTTTTCCCGCCTGGGGCTCAATGCCCGCGGCCACGACCGCCTTCTCAAGGTGGCCCGCACCATCGCCGACCTGGAGGCCAGCGAGCTCATCCAGCCCGCTCACCTGGCGGAAGCCATCCGCTACCGCAGCCTGGACAAGAAATACTGGTCCCGCCCCTGAAACAAGGGGACGCTCTTTTTGTTTCAGGTCGAGAGCAGCACAGGCCGGCAGCGAACGGCGACGCCGGGGGGCCGTCGCGACGTCACGAAAGGAGGAAGCATGATGCCACGTTGGCCGAGAAGAAAGAGCGAAAGCGGACTCTACCACGTTATCTCCAGGGGCCTCAACCGGGAGAACATCTTCTTTGACGACGATGACCGGCGGTGTTTCCTGCGCACCCTGCAGCGGGTGAAGCCTGCAGACTGCAGGGTGCATGGCTACTGCCTGATGGACAACCACGTGCACCTGCTGCTGGCGGAAGGAAGCGAGGGACTGCCCCGCCTGATGCAGCGCCTGGCCAGCAGCTACGCGTGGTACGTGAACAGCAAGTACGAGCGGGTCGGCCACGTCTTCCAAGGCCGTTACCGCAGCGAGTGCATCGAGGACGATGACTACCTGCTCACGGCACTCGCCTACATCCACCTCAACCCGGTGCGGGCCGGGCTCGTCACCAATCCCGAAGACTACCCCTGGAGCAGCCTCCATATCTACCTGGCCGCGGCGCCCCAGCGCACCGAGGACTGGCGCTGGAGGAGGATCGAGGCCCTCATCGCCCAGTACTGCGGCAGCGCCGGGGCCCCACCCGATGCCAGTACCGCTTCTCATCCCGCCCCCTCGCCCGCCAACGTCACGGTGGACGCGGAGCGCGTCCTGCGCATTTTGGCCCCTGATCCGCTGCAGGCCATGATCCGGTTCCGCCAGCACCTGCAGGAAAGCGCTGCAGCAGCCAGGGCGGTGCCCCGAAGAGGGAGAATGAGCGACCGCCAGCTGGCCAGCGAGATCGAGGCCATGCTGGGAGGCAAACCCATCGCCTGTCTGCAGGACCTGGCAGGGCCGGAACGGGCAGCGCTCATCCGGCGCATCAAGCACCTCGACGGGGTGACCCTGCGCCAGGTGTCCCGCGTCACCGGCCTCAGCCTGAGCTCGGTGTACCGGGCGTGATGCGCTTGCGGGCACATGAGGGCGGGGGCCGCTCCCGCACTGAACAGACGCCCGGCACCCCCGAGGCGCAGCCGGCGCCAGTGCCCTGCCCTGGCGGACCCCAGGGAACCGCTCGTCCTGCAAGCCGGGCAAGATGGGACGCGTACTGCGCCCGGAGGAAATCAGCCGCGTTCTCCTTGCCTGGAGAGCTGCCCGCTGCCTCCTTGTGAGGACAAGAGCCTCCCCAGTCCCGCGATGGTCGGAGGTGAAACGAGGAGCGCGTCCCGTGTTCCCCTGGGAGTGGGTGCAGGTGAAACAAAAAGAGCGTCCCCTTGTTTCAAGGTGAAACGAAAAGAGCGTCCCCTTGTTTCAGGGAGCGGGCTCCCGTCCTTTCGACCGCAGTTGGGGTGCAGAGAGGGGAGCTCGACAACGATATTGGATAGTGCGGGAGAGAACCCGACCGACCCCCTGTCCCCCGCCGGGTGCTGGCCCCGGGGTGCTATACTGGAGGTACCAGGGGCGGGGGAAGAAGGCCCACGGCGGCTCGGGAAAGGTCTATACCTGGCAGAGGAGGGGGACCATGAAGACACGGTACCTGTTGCTGGTGATCCTGGCGACCGTGGCCCTGCTCGCGGCAGGCTGCGGCACGTGAGGGGTATGACGCGCAGCCGGGCAGCTGCGATGGTGGTGCCAACGAGTCCAGACAGGAGGAGGAAGTGTGCTGGGTGGGGCAGTCCACCCGGCCCGCGATGATGAAGCACGGGAAATTCACGTTGATGACAGCCCTGGTGATGTGGGCCTTCGCGGCGGGTGTGCAACTGGCGGGGTGGAGCCTAGGGCCGATGGCCACCCCAGGCCGGGACGTCCCCTGGACCGCCCTGGGGCCGTGGCTGGCAGCGGACCTGGCGCTGGCAGTGCTGCTCTCCTGGCTCCTGGTACGGGTGCTGACAGGGCGCATCCGGCGAGAGATGGCACTGGCCAGCCACGCACTGAGCAAGGACAACCGGGTGCTGATGAGCCTGGCCTGCCGGGATTCCCTTACCGGCCTGTACAACATGGCGTATTTCCGCGAACGGCTGAAGGAGCGGGTGCTGCTGTCGGTGGTCGAGCAGAGCCCGCTCAGCCTGCTGATGCTTGACCTGGACCGCTTCAAGCAGTGCAACGACACCCTGGGCCATCCCTTCGGAGACCGGGTGCTCAAGGACATCGCCGCCATCCTGGGAGAAAACACCCGCAGCTCAGACGTGGTTGCCCGCTACGGCGGCGACGAGTTCGCCATCATCCTGCCGGAAACCGGGATTCAGAACGCCGGGCTGGTGGCGGAACGCATCCGCGCCGCCGTCGAGCAGTACGCGCAGCGTTCCCTCAGCCAACAACTGCCGGAGGCGGTGGGCATCTCCATCGGCGTGGCGACCTTCGAGCGCGGCACCACCTCGGCGGATGACCTGCTCAAGGCCGCCGACCAGGCGCTCTACCGGGCCAAGTCAGCCCGCAACCGGGTGGAAATCACCGTCCTGCGCGAAGCCGGAGCGGAGGCGGCCCTCTAGCCGTCAGGAGAGCGCCGGCCAAGCTGTTCTCCCGGTGCACAGCGATGAAGCAGAAAGCCCCCGTCCGTGCCGGCAGGTACGGCGGGGGCTTCGTCATGGCGACGCACGCCGGGGCTCAGGGAGTCCCGGGCAGGAATGGCGCGGCCCGCGGCATGAGCAACACGCACTCACCCCTGCCGCCGCCCCCGGGGGCGACTGCCGACGAGATTCCGCCACCACGGTGCAACGCGCCGGCCAGGGCCAGTGGGACGGAAACGGCGCCCGCCGCAGCGCCCACGCCGCCGGCGGCTGAAACGAGAAGAGCGTCCCCTTGTTTTGGGCCCTCTCTAGAGGGAAGCCACGGCGGCGGCGGGAAAGGACGCCTGGTCGTGCAGCAGGCGGTCAATCTCCTCTGCCCAGCCGCAGGCCGGCGTGTGACAGGGCATGAACACGCACAGTTCGTGGCCCTGGTAGAGACCGGTGCGGTACCCCACGCTGACGTGGGCCTGCGGGTACTGCTGGGCGAGCAGGCGCGCCAGGCCGGTCGCCAGGGCAAACAGCTGCGAAGCGGGGTGCGCCACGGTGATGACGCAGTCCTGGTCGTAGTGACGGGCATGTCTGGGGTGAATGAACTCTCGGCAGTACAGGGCGCCAGAGCGGCCGCTGGCGGTCTCCACGGCAAAGAAGGTGAACACCCCCGCGTTCATCTCTTCCCACCACTGCAATTCCGACGGATTGGCGGGTACGGCCAGCGAGTAGCGCCGGGAACCCTCGTTGCGGTGTGCTTCGGTGTGGATTTCAAGCATGGTCGCCGTCTCCCTCTCTCTACGTCCTCGTAGTGTATGTATCGTTCATCCGCACTGCGGCCGCCAGCGCCGCCCCCTGCCAGACCTGAAATGCCCATAATCTGGGCCCTGCAGGCGTTCGGGACGGGCCACCCTCCTGTCTATACTACACGCGTCCCGCGATCTCCTGCCCACGGCGACAAAATCCTTTTGTTTCCAGGGCGGCGCCGCCGCCGGGGCCGGTGTGCGGCCACAACGGTACCCGGGTTCCATTGACAGCCGGAGGGGGCGGGGATAGAGTGGGAGGGAGAGGTTGTCGTGCCGGCTGCTCCCCACCGGACAGAGGCCGGCTGTCATGTGACTTCAGGAGGATGTGTTGCCGTGAAGAGGAAATCCATCGCCGTCCTGCTGGCGGCACTGGTGCTGCTGGCGCTCGCAACCCCGGCCCTGGCCGCCCCACCAGTGCGCATCAGCTACAATGGCGCCAGCCTCGGCAGCGACGTGCCGCCCATGGTGGTGGGGGGCCGCACCCTGGTCCCCGCCCGCCTGATTTCCGAGGCTCTGGGCGCTGACGTGTCCTGGGACGCCAGGACCCGCACCGCCACCGTGGTCAAGGGTCAGCAGGTCATCACCCTCACCGCTGGCTCCACGCAGGCCACCCGCAACGGGGCCGCCGTGCAGCTGGATGCCCCGGCCACCATCTACAACGGCCGCCTGATGCTGCCCCTGCGCTTCTTCGCCGAGAACTTCGGCGCCACAGTGGGATGGGACGCGGCCACCCGCACTGCGCTGGTAGACTTCAGGGAGACCCGCGACGGCAAGACCGCCGCCCAGTACCTGGCCGAGGCAGCCGCGGCCCTGAACACCCACCAGAGCTACAAGTTCGCCGGCGACATGAGCTTCACGGTCAGCGGCACCCAGAACGGCATCTCCCAGTCCATGAACATGGGCATGACCATGGCCGGCGCCTCCCGTCCGCCCCTCGAGACCTACATGACCATGACCATGCACGCGCCGCAGGCCCCCTCCGTGCCGGCGCAGAGCACCACGATGGAGGTCTTCTTCGACGGTACCCAGATGTGGACGAAGGGCCCCGGCCAGGAGTGGCAGTCCATGCCCCTGCCGGTCTCCCAGCAGGCCCTCATCAACCAGAGCGCCATCAACCAGAGCCCAGACCAGATCCTGCGCCAGATCGAGCAGTTCGGCATCGTCACCGGGTTCGGCAACGACGTGACCGAGAACGGCACCACCTACACGGTGGTGGTGGCCAAGCTGGACCAGCAGAAGTACCTGGCGGGGATGCGGGAGATGCTGCAAGACCCCCAGAGCGGCCTCAGCAGCGGCGAGGCAGCCCAGTTCGAAGAGGCCATGCGGCAGCTGTTCGGCAACATGACCCTGGACTTCTCCTACCGCCTGTACGTTAACCAGGCCACCCGCGACATGGAGAAGGTCCGCCTGCTGGGCTACCTGGGCATGGACATGGGCGAGGGAGCAGCGATGCGCATGGACCTGGACTTCGCCCTGCGCATGTACGACTTTGACCAGCCCGTGACCTTCCCCCAGGTGCCGTAGGCCGGCAACACCACCCTGAGCGCGCGTTCCGACATCCCCGCCCGGTGTGCGGGGATGTCTGCGTGATCAGCAGGCCGCCGCGGGGAGCTCTGGCCGATGCGGAGGGGTACGCCGTGACACGCAGGAGGTGCCCCTGTCCCAGGCGCGGGAGGGAAAGGCGCAAGAGCGGAGCACCCCTGCCTCAGCGGGGTGAAACGAAAAGAGCGTCCCCTTGTTCAAGAGAGGAAGCTGAAACGAAAAGAGCGTCCCCTTGTTTCAGGGGAGGCTGCCGGATTCGACCAGGCGGATGAAGTGCTCGACCAGCTCGGGGTCGAACTGGGTGCCGGCGCAGCGGCGCAGTTCCTCCAGGGCCAGGTGGCGGGGCATGGCCTTGCGGTAGGGGCGGTCACTGGTCATGGCGTCCCAGGCATCGGCGATGGCCAGTATCCGGCATTCCACCGGGATCTCTTCCCCTTTCAGGCCCAGCGGGTAGCCGTTGCCGTCCCACCACTCGTGGTGCTTGAGGATCCAGTCGGCGATGGGCACCAGGTCGGGGGCGGAGAGGGCGATGCGGTGCCCGATTTCGGCGTGGCGGCGCATCTCGTCGCGCTCCTCGCGGGTGAGGGAGCCCGGCTTGCACAGGATGCGGTCGGGGATGCCCACCTTACCGATGTCGTGGAACTTGGCCAGCAGGCACAGGTCGGTGACGCTGCGCTCGTGCAGCCCGGCGGCCTGCGCCAGGCGCTGGGCGATGAGGTGCAGCCGCTCGGCGTGGCCCTCGGTCATGAAGTCGCGGGCTTCCAGGGTCTTCATCAGCGTCTGCACGATGGCGCTGCGGGCGCTCTGGCTGCGGTGCAGTTTCTCGCGGTACATGTTGTTGTCGGCTTCCTTGAAGACGTCGCCCGGCGCGTAGGGGCGGGTGGTGCTGACCGCGTAGCCCAGGGATATG
>JARYMO010000043.1 GCA_029907055.1 Syntrophomonadaceae bacterium
CCCCCGATGCCACCGCCACCACGCCTACTGCCCGCTGCGGCGGCAGCGGAGCCGCTTCCGGCTCCGGCGCAGGCGCCTCTTCAAGCTTTTCCGCCCGCTCCCGGCTCTCCTCCACCATGTTGTTGATCTTGATGTCGCTCAGCACCCCGAACTGCAGGCAGGTCTCCAGCACCTGCCCGGGATGGTTGGTGTGCACGTGCACCTTCACCAGGTCCTGGTCCCCCACCACCAGCAGCGAGTCGCCCGCGTCGCGCAGGCGTTGGCTGACGGCCGCGGTGTCCAGCCCACTGCCGCTGATGAGCAGTTCGGTGCAGTAGGTGTACTCCAGCTCCACGGGCGCGCCGCGGGCCGCTGACTCCTCCGCCCGCCGCTCCCGGACCACTTCCATGTCCCGTTCCGCCGTCCAGGCTTCCAGCACCCCGGCCAGGAAATGCACGAAACCCTGGCCGCCGGCATCCACCACCCCCGCCTCGCGCAGGATGGGCAGCATCTGGGGGGTGCGCGCCAGCACCCGCTCCCCCTGCCGCAGCGCTGCCGCCAGCACCTCGCCCACCGGGGTGCCCCCGCGCGCCCGCGCCACCGCCTCTTTGGCCACTTCACGGACCACGGTGAGGATGGTGCCCTCCACCGGGCGCATGACCGCCTTGTAGGCGGTGTCCGCTCCTGCCTGCAGCGCCGCCGCCAGCTCCGCCGCCGACAACACGTCCTTGCCCTCGGCGTACAGGGCCAGGCCCCGGAACACCTGGGACAGGATGACCCCGGAATTGCCGCGGGCACCCATCAGTGAGCCGCGGGAGATGGCCTTGGCCACCGCGCTGACCGGACCCGGGGGGGTCTTGTCAACTTCGCGCACCGCCGCCACCAGCGTCAGGTACATGTTGGTGCCCGTGTCGCCATCGGGCACGGGGAACACGTTGAGCGCGTTCACCTGCTCCTTGTGGTGCTCCAGCCTGATGCACCCGGACTTGAGCATCCGGGCCAGGTCATTTCCAGTGACGTATTCCAGCTCCAACCGCCTGTCCTCCCCCGCTACGGTTTGCTCACCCGCACGCTCTGCACGTTGACATTGACCGTAGCCACTCTCAGGCCAGCGATCTCTTCCATCACGTAGCGTATCTTCTGCATGACGTTCAACGCAACCTCTGAAATCTTGGTCCCGTACCCTACCACCACGTAGACGTCGATGGCCAGGCCAGCGGGCGTTTCCGTGACCTCCACCCCTTTGCGCAACGACTCCAGGCCCAGGATCTCGGCGATGCCGCTGCTGATCCGGCGCGGGGCCATGCCCACCAGGCCGTAGCAGTCCACCGCGGCCAGCCCGGCAATGGTCTCCACGGTCTCCCGGCTCACGGTGATCTGTCCCAAATCGTTGGAGGCGATGGTAAACACCGGTACCACTCCCTTCGCATCTTGCCATAGTAGGTTCAACACGCGGAAAATGTATTCCTGCTTCTTGTCCCGTCCCTCGCCCTTTGATAGAATAACTATTGTGCACGTGCGACGGAGAGGAGGGGACAACCGTGGCCAAGTGTGATGTGTGTGGCAAAGGTGTGGCCTTCGGCAAGCAGTACAGCCACTCTCATATACGGACCAACCGCACCTGGAAACCCAATACCCAGAGCGTGCGCGTCATCTGGCAGGGGCGGGCACAGAAGCTCAACGTGTGCACCCGCTGCCTGCGTTCGGGCAAGGTGCAGCGCGCCATCTAGCGAGCGCGGCCTGGGAGGACGCCACAGCACAGCATCAAGCAGTCCCGCAACGCCACGAAGGGAGCCTACGGCTCCCTTCTTCGCGTCGGTCACCGCCCGGTAGGCTGGTGTTCAGTCTGCCACCAGGGCCTGCGCCCAGTAGTCCTTGAGAATGCTCTGTCCGTAGGTGATCCCCGGCACTGCCCAGCGGGCGTTCAGCGCCTGCCAGGTGGGCGCGCTGCCGCGCGACACCAGGGTAAAGCGGGGGTCCACCAGGGTCTTGCCGGCCGGCAGCGGCGCGCGGGTGGCGTAGGCGTAGAGGTGCTGGATGTGCGCTTCCACCCCGGCCTCGGGCGAGGCAAAGATGGCCCCGTGCACCCCGCTCTGGAAGCGGACCCGGGTCCCGTCGGCGCCGTTGAGAGGTTCGTTGCCCGTACAGGGGCTCCCCACCGCCCACAGTCCGCAGTAGTTGTTCTGGAACGGCTGCACGCTGCCGGTGAACTGGAAGTAGCCGGTTTCCTTCACCGCCTGGGCGAAGGCCACGTCTCCCCGCACCCCGTACTCGGCGCCAATGCGCAGGTACAGCTCGGCCAGGTCGGGGATGGGCAGCATCTCCCGCCCCATGCTGCGCATCTTGGCCTGCAGGCGGGGGGTCTCGCGCTCCATCCAGGCCCGCAGTTGCGCGGCGCTGGCCATTGGCTCGCCCATGATGGAGAAGTCCGCCACCACGACGCGGTCCCCGCTCCCCAGCTCCAGCACCAGTGGATAGGCGCTCAGTTGCTGCAGGGCAGAGCGGAACTGTTGCACCTGGGCCTCGGAGAAGGCAGAGAGTGACTGGCCGGCAAGCCCGGAGGAGTTCACTACCTGTCCGTCCAGCAGGCGCAGGTTGGTGCGGTACGCGGCCAGCTGCTGCAGCAGGTCGCTGCCGGACGCGCTTTCCTGGCTGGCCGGTGCCGGCAGCGCCGGCTCGGGGGCCGGCGCCACCTGGTCGGGCGGGTCGCCCGCGCCCTGGGTGGGGCGCTCCACCTCGCCGCGGGCCGGTCCCTCCGGACGTGAGGCGATGCACACCGTGCAGGTGGCCGCGTCCCAACTCACCTCGCAGCCCAGGGCCTCACCCACCGCGCGCAGCGGCACCACCACCCGGCCCGCCCGGGTGATGAAGGCGGCACCGTACGCAGGGGGGATGGAGAGGGGCCGTCCGTCGATGACTACCTCCACGGTACTGGCGGAGGCTCCCCTGGAAGGGGCTGCTGCCACCGCCTGGCCGCGGGTGGTGATGCGCACCTGGCGGGTGGTCGGCAGCCACTCCACGACCGCCCCCAGGTGCTCGCTGACTACCCGCAAGGGGACGTAGGTCCGACCGGCCGAGATGAACGCCGCCTGGTCGCGGGCGGGGATTTCCACTGTCTGGCCGTCGATGACGATATGTACCGCGCTGGCAGCCACCACCGGCGGGCCGGCCGGCACCAGCACCAGCGCCAGTGCCACCAGCGCGCTGCACGCTGCCCTGAGCACCCTTTCCATGGTATTCCTCCTCGCTCACCGTTCCTACTCACCTGGCCCGACGCCGCGGCGGGCTCCGCTGCCGGGAGCTGCACCACTCTCACTCAATCCTACGCCCAGCCAGGAACGATTCTTACGGTTCCTCCTCCGCCTCCGCCGCCTGCAGGCGCCCGGCTCCCAGGTAGACCACCCGGTCCAGCCCCTTGATGTAGCCGCTCCAGGCCTTGCCCCGGTGTTCGCGCCTGGCCTGCACGAACTTGTCGATGTCGGCGTCCAGCAGGTCGGCGCGGTGCAGGATGTAGGCTTCCAGGAACTTGGGGCGCTTGGGTGACTGCCACTCGTACTCCCCGTGGTGACTCACCACCATGTGCAGCAGGTGCAGCCGCAGCCGCTCGGGGAACTCCGACACCCGGGCCAGCAGCGAGTCCAGCACCTGCACCCCCATGACGATGTGTCCCAGCAGGCGCCCCTGGTCGGTGTACTCGATGGTGGTCCCCCAGGAGTACTCCTTCACTTTTCCTATATCGTGGAACAGGGCCCCCGCCAACAGCAGGTCAGCGTCCACCTCCGGGTACCCGGCGGCAATCCCTTGCGCCAGTTTCATCACGTTCAGGGTGTGTTCCAGCAGGCCGCCCAGGTAGGCATGGTGGTGCACCATCGCCGCCGGGGCGCGACAGAAGGCCTGGAACAGCTCGGCGTCGAGCGCGAACGCCCTGACCAGGCGGCGCAAGGCCGGTTGCTGCAGGCCGTTCACCCGCGACCTGAGCTCGTCTTTCATCTCCTCCAGCGGCCGCGGGCTGACGGGCAGGAAATCCTCCGGCGCGTAGCTGCCCACCGGGCAGACCTCGGCCTGGTCCACCACCAGCTGCAGCGTGTTCTGGTAGGCCTGCACCTTTCCCTGCACCCGCACCACCGCCCCGGGGGCGAGGCGGGCGTGCAGCGGCTCGGCATCGTTCCACACCTTGGCGGTCATGACCCCCGAAGGGTCGGCGAGGACCAGCTGCAGGTAGTTGCCGGGCCTGTTCTTGAAGCTCATCAGCCGCGCCTCGCGAACGGCGAAGGTGCCCTCCAGCACCTGCCCTTCCTCGGCGTCCGCCAACCTGGTGACCATGCGTGCATCCCCTCTCCGGGTGGCCCCCTCCCGCTCCCGGCTAGACCCGCCCACCCGGTGGCAATGCGGTCGGACCCGTTGCTGCGCTGCGTGCGCTACTGCAACAGGGAACGGAAGTCGAAGCTCTCCCCGCGCTGCTCCATTTCCCGCAGGCGCGCGTCAGCCTCCTCCACGTCGCGGGCGGTGATCAGCCCCTTGCGGATGAGGGTGTCGATGAGCGCGCGGTTGCGCTCGAGGATGGCCCTCACCTGCGCCGGGTTGCGCGTCGCCTTGATCTGGCCCGCCAACGCGCCCAGTTTCACCTTGGTTGCCAACCCGATGCGCGGGTCTGACAGGGCCTGGGAAAAGCTCGTGAACTGGCGAAACCCCTTCCCCGCTGCGCCCTCGTCGGTCTTCCCCACCGGCACCGCCTCCTCCCAACGCCTGCGCGCCTCTTCTTCCTCTCCATTGTACCCGCCAGCCTGCCCCGCGGCCAGCCGCAAATCCCTCCGCCCGGGACCAGGGCAGGCCCTTCCTGCTCCGCCACCCCGGCCTGGAACAGGGGACCGCTCTTCCTGTTTCATCTTTCATCCCTGCCCCCGCGCGAGGCAGGTGCCAGGTGGCGGGACGGAGCCGGTTTTGCTACAATACAATGGAAATGCATCACCTTCACGGTGCAGGTGCATCACCGCCGGAAAGGAGCCGCTCTCATGCTGCAAGAGATGATGGACTTCGCAGCCGCCAACCTGTTCGCTGTCCCCTGTATCGATGCCCTGGTCCTGTCCTCCCGCTTCACTGCCGTGCACCTGGACAGCCGCGATACCGGGATGGCCGCCAACGCCCTCACCTGCAGCGGGAGTGATCTGCCTGGGGCTGAATCACTGCTGCAGGGACTGATCGGCCAGCCGGCCCTGGAAGTGGCACGGGCACACGTGTCCAGCCCGGACCAGCGGGTGGCCTCGCTTGGCATGGCGGCCCTGAATGCCCTCTCGCAACCCTACCTGGAGTTCAAGTACCTGCAGGCACACGGCATTATCCTGGTCCCCTGGGAAGAAGAGCTGGGGCCCGCCCGCGAGGTGGAGGAGGGCAGCGACCGCGTGGTGATGGTAGGCTACAGCGAGTGGCTGCCCGCGGTGGCCGCCCGTTGCCGACAGCTCGAGCTGTACTGCCCCGGCCCGGAGTACTACCCGCCGCGGCTGCACGACTACCGCGGCGCGCTGCGCGGCCCCCTCGGGGTGGCCTCCTGCGCCGAGGAGCCCACCCGCCAGCAGGTGCAAGGCGCCGACGCGGTCCTGGTCAACTGCGATGCCGTGTTGCCTTCCCGCCTGCCAGCGCTGCTGGACCGCTTGGAGGGGCAGCGCGTGGTGCTGTACGGGGTAGGGGCCGCGCTTTTCCCCCTCACCCTGTTCCGGTGGGGAGTCTCCACGGTGTACACCTGGAAGGCCCTCAAGCAGGCACGGGTGGTCGAGTGGCTGGCCAACAGCGGCCCCGACGCTGCCAGCCGCCTGGCCACGGTGGCGCGGCCGGTGCAGGTGAAACGGGTGGGAGGGGCCTGAACGGAACCCGGGGGCACGGGCACAGAACGCCAACGGCTGGGCGAGAGACGGACGGGACGGTGGAAAGATGGGCGCGAAGACACGTCAGCAACCAGGCATCCTGGTCATCGATGACGAGCCACTGAGCTTCAAGATCCTGGAGAACATCTTCCGCCACGAGGGCTGGGAAGCCATCTGGGCCCCGGACGGCCTGACCGGGGTCAACCTGGCGGTGCACCGCAAGCCGGCGGTCATCCTGCTGGACGTGGTGCTGCCGGAACGGGATGGCTTCCAGATCTGCCGGGCCCTCAAGCACAACCCCTCGACGCGCGACATCCCAGTCATTTTCCTCACCTCGCGCGCCGACAAGACCGACAAGCTGCGGGCCTTCGAGGCCGGGGCGGTCGATTTCGTCACCAAGCCCTTCTTCGCCGAGGAGGTGCGGGCACGCGTCCAGACCCAGCTCAAGCTCAAGGCCTACGCCGACGAACTACGGGAGACCAACGAGAAACTGGCGCAGCTGGCGCAGCGCTTCGAGCAGCTGTCCCTGACCGACGAACTGATGCGCATCGCCAACCGGCGGGCGTTCGACATGGAGATGGAGCGCATGCACGCCAGCGCGGTGCGCCAGCACAGCCCCTACGCGCTGCTCATCGCCGACATCGATTTCTTCAAGCGCTACAACGACCTGCTGGGACACCAGGCAGGCGACCAGGTGCTGCGCACCCTGGGACGGGTATTCCAGCAGACGGTGCGCTCGGCCGACCTGGTGGCCCGCTACGGGGGCGAGGAGATCGCCGTCATCCTCCCCCACACCGACTGCCAGGGCGCCCTGCTCACCGCCCGGCGCCTGCAGGAGGCACTGGCGGCGGAGAACATCCCCCACCCGGGCAACCCCCTGCACGGGCGCATCACCATGAGCGTGGGCATCAGCTGCTTCGACCCCCACCACCCCGACCTCAACTACTTCGAGGTCATCCGCAAGGCGGACACCGCGCTCTACCAGGCCAAGGCCTCCGGCCGCGACACCATCCGGCTGTTCACCCCTGCCTCCCCCGACCCTGCCCCGGCGTGCTAGCGCAGGATAGCCCCGGAGATGACCACCCGCTGCACCTCGTTAGTGCCCTCGTAGATCTGGGTGATCTTGGCGTCGCGCATCATGCGCTCCACCGGGTGCTCGCGCGTGTACCCCGCTCCCCCCAGCACCTGCACGGCCTCGGTGGTCACCCACATGGCGGTGTCGCCCGCGAACACCTTGGCCATGGCGCTGGCCACCCCGTAGGGCTGCCCGGCATCCTCCAGCCAGGCGGCCTGGTAGGTGAGCAGGCGGGCGGCCTCGATGCGCGTGGCCATGTCCGCCAGCTTGAACTGGATGGCCTGGAAGGAGGCGATGGGCTTGTCAAACTGCTGGCGTTGCTTGGCGTAGTTGAGCGCGTACTCGTAGGCGCCCTGGGCGATGCCCACCGCCTGCGCGGCAATGCCGTTGCGGCCGCCGTCCAGCGTCTTCATGCCGATGGTGAAGCCTTCCCCCTCGCGGCCGAGGATGTTCTCGCGGGGGATGCGACAGTCCCGGAAGACCAGCTCGTAGGTGGGCGAGGAGCGGATACCCATCTTCTCGTCCTTGCGCCCGAAGCTGAAGCCGGGGGTGCCGTTCTCGACGATGAAGGCACTGATGCCCCGGTGCTTCAGCTCGCGGGGGCCAGTGCGGGCGATGACCACGTAGGTGTTGGCGTAGAAGGCATTGGTGGTGAACACCTTGGTGCCGTTCAGCACCCAGTGGTCACCGTCGAGGACCGCGGTGCAGCGAGTGCCCCCGGCATCGCTGCCGGCGGTGGGTTCGGTGATGGCGAAGGCCCCCAGGTGGGTGCCCCGCGCCAGTGGGACCAGGTACTTCATCTTCTGGGCCTCGCTGCCGAACTTCCAGATGGGCCAGCAACACAGGGACACGTGGGCCGACAGCGTCACTCCCATCGAGGCGCACACCCGGGAGATTTCCTCCACGGCGATGACGTACGTCAGGTAGTCCCCGCCCGCCCCGCCGTAGCGCTCCTCGAAGGGGATGCCGGTGATCCCGATGAGGGCCATCTTGCGCCACAGGTCGAGGTCGAACTTTTCCAGCCGGTCGCGTTCCGCCGCGCTGGGCGCGATCTCGCTCTCGGCAAAGTCCCGTATCATCTTGCGGAATATCCTCTGCTCTTCAGTGAGGGCGAATTCCACCAGCCAGGCCTCCTCCCCACGGTGCTCGCGCGCATACTTCGCCACGGTTGCGCCTGATCCCTCCCCGGGACTGATGTCCGCCCGCCTGCCTCCAGCGGGCGCTGCGGCGCGACCAGGACCGCGTCTCTTCCCGCCCTTGCGGCCCCGCGGTGCCACGCACCCCTCCGGGCATGGCCGGGCAGCAACGACGAACAGCCGGGTCGGGCAACCCGGCTGTTCGTGTCGCGCTGGTCCATGCCACGGGGCCGGCGGGGCTCCCACTCCCTCCCGCACCGCCAGCGGCGGCGGGTGCGGGAATGAGGAGGAGTGACTGGCGGCCACCGGGGGCCTGTCGCGGGACAGGCCCCCTGACTGCTACATGAACTGCTCCTCGGCCATCAGGATGGCGCTGGCGTCGCCTGCCTTCATGGCCTTTTCGAACCCGAAGATCTCGGGCACCACGTTCATGACGTAGAACCTGACGCTGTTGATCTTACCCTTGTAGAAGTTGGCGTCGTAGTGGTCGGGACCCAGCTCGGCCAGCTTCCTGGCCGCCAGCAGCCCCTGCGACATCATCAGCTTGCCGCAGTACATGCGGGCCGCCGCGTGCATAGTGCGGGTGGCGAACAGCTGCTTCATCTGCTTGTTGCCCGCCTGCCAGGCCGCGTTCATGTCCACGATGGACTTGAAGGCGTTGAAGGCATCGTCCAGCATGGCAAACTCGGCGGCGAACTCCGGCGTCTTCTGGGTGGCGATGAAGTCGCTGATCTCGTTCATCCACTTCTTGAAGGGCTCGCTGTTCTTCATGGTGAACTTGCGGCCGGTGAAGTCCTGCGACTGGATAAAGTTGGTGCCTTCCCACAGCGAGTAGATCTTGCAGTCGCGGGCCAGGGAGGCCGGCGCGTACTCTTCCATGAACCCGTAGCCACCGTGGCACTGGATGGCCTCCGCGGTGAGGATCCAGGCCATGTCGGAGGAGTAGGCCTTGCACAGCGGGTTGTTGATCATGAACATGTCGTCGGCGTACTCCCGCTCCTCCGGGGTGGCGGCGTCGTGGGAGAGGTCGACGTACAGGTAGGTCTGGTAGATGAGGGCGCGGATGGCCTCCATGCAGGCCTTCTGGTACAGCAGCATGCGGCGCACGTCCTCGTGCTCGATGATGCGCACGCTGGGGCCCTTGGGGTCCGTGGACTTCTTGCTCTGCACGCGGATCTTGGTGTAGTCCAGGGCCGCGTAGTAGGCGGCACCCAGTGCGCCCAGGGAGAAGAGACCGGTGTTCAGGCGCTCCTCGTTCATGTACTGGAACATCTGGGCCATCCCCTTGCCCTTGCCGTCCACCGGGTCCTTGTCTCCCACCATCCAGCCGTAGCAGTTGTCGTTCTCGCCGAAGGCCAGGGTGAGGGTAGAGGAGCCGTGCAGGCCCATCTTGTGCTCGATGCCCACCGAGGTGACGTCGTTCCAGGCGCCCATGGACCCGTCCTCGTTGACCCAGAACTTGGGCACCAGGAACAGGGAGATGCCGGCGGTGCCTTCCAGCGCGCCCGGGCACTTGGCCAGCACCAGGTGGACAATGTTCTCCGCCATGTCGTGGTCACCGGAGGTGATGAAGCACTTCTGCCCCTTGATCTTCCACAGGCCGGGGGTGTCGGTGGGGAACGCCTTGGTGGCTACCGCGCCCACCTCGGAACCGGCCTGGGGCTCGGTCAGGCACATGGTGCCGCCCCACTGGCCGGAGAACATCTTGGGCAGGAACATGTCCTTGTGCTTCTGGCTGCAGAACTTCTGGATGACGGTGGTGGCTCCCTGGGTCAGGCACCAGAACATGACCAGCGCCGGGCTGGCGCCCACCTGCATCTCCAGGATGGGGGCATACCAGGCCAGGGGGATCTTGCCCTCCCCGCGGAAGCCGAACTGCGGGCCCAGTTCCGCCTCCATCACCGTGTTGTAGACAGTCTTGAAGACGTCCGGGCTCACTACCGCGTGTTCGTTGCCTCCCACGAACTTCATGCCGGGGTCGTCGGCATCCTTGTTGGCGGGGCAGATGACGTCGCGGCACACCTTGTAGTTGACGTCCA
>JARYMO010000044.1 GCA_029907055.1 Syntrophomonadaceae bacterium
ATAGGTCCCAATTACCTCCTATACTCCGGCGGGCAACGGTTGCCCCCGTTGCCCGGCCCTCCTTTTTTTGGCTTCGAGAGATTCGTGTGATGATGAGAGATTGAGGAGGATGCTGCAAATGGCGAGAGAATTCCAAGAAGTCGTAATGGTAAGCGCCTGCCGGACCCCCATCGGGTCCTACGGAGGCAGCCTGGCCAGCCTCAAGGCCAACGAGCTCACCAAGATCGTGGCGGCAGAAGCCATCAGGCGTGCCGGCATCGAGCCCACCCAGGTTGACGAAATCGTATCCGGTATGTGCCTGCACCACGGCAACGGGTCCCTTCCCCCGCGCATCGTGGCCATGCAGATCGGCATGGACAAGCGCTCCGGGGCCACCATGCTCAGCCAGAACTGCGCCTCCGGCATGCGCGCGCTGGATGTGGCCGCTATGAAACTGATGCTGGGGGATACCGAAATCGCGCTGGTGACCGGCACCGAGAGCATGAGCAACATCCCCTACCTGGCGCCTGCCATGCGCTGGGGTGCCCGCATGGGTGACACCAAGATGCAGGACTCGATGCTCTCCGACGGTCTCATCTGCCAGCTGGCCGGCGGGCACATGGGCATGACGGCCGAGAACATCGCCGAGCTGTACGGCATTACCCGCGAGGAATGCGACGAGCTGGCGCTCATCAGCCACACCCGGGCGGCGCGGGCAGTGGACGAGGGCCGCTTCAAGCGCGAGATCGTACCGGTGGAGATCAAGACCAAGAAGGGCGTGACCCTGTTCGAGAACGACGAGCATCCCATCCGCGGGACCAATCTGGAGAAGATGGCCAAGCTGCCGCCGGCCTTCAAGAAGGGCGGGGTGGTGACTGCTGCCAACGCCTCGGGCATCAACGATGCGTCCGCGGCGGTGGTCCTGATGACCAAGAAGAAGGCCCAGGAGCTGGGCATCAAGCCGCTGATGAAGCTCATCGCGGTGGGCACCGAGGGCGTGGCCCCCGAAGTCATGGGCCTGGGACCGGCAGTGGCCATCCCCAAGGTCCTGAAGATGGCCGGCATGAAGTACGACGATGTCGAGTACTGGGAGATCAACGAGGCCTTCGCTGCCCAGGTGCTGGGTGTGAAACGGATGATCAAGGACGAGTTCGGCATTGAGATGAACATGGGGACCCTGACCGAGGACGGCAACATCAACACCAACGGCTCCGGTATTGGCCTGGGCCACCCGGTGGGATGCACCGCCCTGCGCATTATCGTCAGCCTCTACTACGAGCTCGAGCGCACCGGCAAGACGGTGGGTGGCGCATCGCTGTGCGTGGGCGGCGGTCCGGCCATGGCCTCCCTGTGGACCCGGGACATCTAGCCCCAGAAGGTGAACGTGTGGCGGGGTGACGGCCGTGCCGGCCGTCACCCGCTCGATTCGGCACACCGGCCGCGTGCGTGACCGGTACAGGAAATGGAGGTACTCGAGCAATGGCATCCAACTTTGCGGTCAACAACATCCGCGACTACGAGTTCATCATCCAGGAATGGCTGCCCACCGAAGGGGTGTTCAACTACCCGCAGTTTGCCGGCTACTATTCCCGGGATGACATCAAGGCGGTCCTCAATCCCATCCTGAAGATGTGCAAGGAAGTCATCGAGCCCACCAACAACGAGAACGAAACGCACCCCGTCACCTACAAGGAAGGCAAGGTGACCACTCCCCCCAGCTACGGGCCGCTGTTCAAGAAGCTGCAGAGCGAAGGCTGGGGCACGAGCAACATCGACAACTCCGAAGGCGCCATGGTCATGCCGGAGATGCTGCACGCGGCGGTGTGGGAGCTCATCTGCGCGGCCAACCCCACCTTCATGCCCTACGTGCTGCTCACCAGCGGCGCCGCCGACCTCATCCAGACCTACGGCGACGAGAAGCTGAAGGCGATGTTCCTGCCCAAGATGATGGACGGCACCTGGTCCGGCACCATGTGCCTGACCGAGCCCAGTGCCGGGTCCGACGTGGGCGACATCCTGTCCCGGGCCTACCCCACCGATCACCCGCGCATCTTCAACATCAAGGGCAACAAGATATTCATCACCGCCGGTGACAACGACTTTACCGAGAACATCATCCACCTGTACCTGGCCCGCATCGAGGGAGCCCGCCCCGGGACGGCCGGCATCTCCCTGTTCGTGGTGCCCAAGTACTGGGTCAACGAGGATGGCAGCCTGGAGGACAACGATGTCCAGTGCACCGGCGTGGAGCACAAGATGGGCCAGCACGGCTCGGTGACCGCGTCCCTGGCCATGGGCGAGAACGGCAAGTGCCGGGGCTGGCTGCTGGGCGTGGACCCGCGCGAGAACGACGGCAAGGGCGAGGGCATGGCCCAGATGTTCCAGATGATGAACCTGGCCCGCATGGAGACCGGGCACATGGCCCTCTCCTGCATCATGAACGCCTTCGCCAATGCCCGCGACTATGCCAAGGAAAGGGTGCAGGGACGCCCCTTCACCAACCCCAAGGCCGGCCGGGTGGCCATCATCAACCACGAGGACATCAAGCGCACCCTCATGCTGGGCAAGGCGCACGTTGACGCCATGCGCGCCATGATGTACCGCGTGTACCTGGCCTTCGACCAGCGCCACCGCGACCCCGACCCGGCGGTGCGCAAGGCGGCGGCGGAACTCATCGAGATGACCACCCCGCTGTGCAAGGCCTACCCCTCTGACGAGGGCTGGTGGCTTATCGCCGAGGCCATCCAGGCCTACGGCGGCTACGGCTACTGCTCCGAGTACCCGGTGGAGCAGATCGCCCGCGACATGAAGATCTACTCCATCTGGGAGGGGACCAACTTCATCCAGTCCATGGACCTGGTGGGTCGCAAGATGAACATGAAGGGCGGCTCGGTGTTTGCCAACTGGGTGAAGGAAATGGTGGACTTCTACGAGGCCAACAAGGACAATGCCGACCTGGCCAAGGAATTCGCCAACCTGGGACGCGCCCTCAAGGCCTACCAGGAGATGATCGCGGCACTGGCTGGCTACGCCAAGTCCAACCCGGCGCTCATCCCCCTTTACTCCCGCCGCGTGCTGACCGCCAGTGCCCAGTTGTACTGCGGCCGCCTGCTCCTCGACCAGGCACTGCTGGCCAACCGGCGCGCCAAGGAAGTGGGCCCGGAGCACTACGACTACGCCTTCTACACCGGCAAGGTGGGCTCGGCCCGCTTCTACCTGCGCAACGTGGTGCCCAACGTCTGGATGCTGTCCGAGGTGATCGTGGATGGCGACAGCTCGGCGCTGGACGTCCCGGTGGAGGCCTACGAATTCTGCTAGGAACGCCGTCACAACAGGTTGCTCGTTCAGGGGCCCCCGCTCAACCAGCGGGGGCCCTTCTTCCTGCCCGGCACAATTTGACTTGCCCGCAGCGGCGCGAAAGTGCTTTCATGGTAATGACCGGACCACGCGCGCGGGGGCAGTCATGGCTGCAGGGCGCAGCCGTTCGGGGAGGCCGGCGGTAAAGCTGAGACAGCATCCAACCGGGTGCCGACGAGCGGGGGGAAGCGAACGTGCCGGATCTGCTGGATGAGAACCTCATTCCATTCCTGAGAGGGCTGGCCCTCAATCCCTACATGGGTATTGTCATCGTCAACCGCGAAGGCACCGTGCTGGTCGCCAACGACACCTACCTGGAAACGGTAGGCAAGACCCGGGAAGAGGCTATCGGCAAGCACGTGCTGGAGGTGACCCCCAACTCCCTGCTGCCGGAGGTGCTGGAGACAGGCCGGGTGTACCTGGCCGACCACTGGCCGGTCAACGGCCACGACACCATCGTGGCCCGGTTCCCCATCTGGAAGGACGGAGAGATTATTGGCGCGGTGGGCAAGAGCCTGTTCCTCGACCTCTCCGGGGCCAAGGTGCTGGCGCGGCGCATGCAGGAGCTGGAGCGCGAGCTCGATGCCTACCGCCAGGAGGTGCGTGACCTGCACCGGGCGCGGTGGCAGCTGCATGACATCATCGGCGACAGCCCGGCCATGACCGAGGTGAGAAAGCTGGCCGAGCAGATGGCCCGCACCACCTCCACGGTGCTGGTCACCGGCGAGAGCGGGTGCGGCAAGGAACTGGTGGCCCACGCCATCCACTGCGTCAGCGACCGCTGGGAGCAGCCCTTCATCCGGGTCAACTGTGCGTCGCTGCCGGAGCACCTGCTGGAATCGGAGCTGTTCGGGTACGAGGACGGGGCCTTCACCGGGGCCCGCAAAGGGGGCAAACCCGGCAAGTTCGAACTGGCCGACGGGGGCACCATTTTCCTGGACGAGATCGGAGACATGCCGCTGGCCATGCAGACCAAGCTGCTGTCCGTCCTGCAGGAAAAAGAGATCGAGCGGGTGGGCGGCACCCGCACCATCTACGTCAACGTACGGGTCATCGCTGCCACCAACCAGGACCTGGAGGAGATGGTGCGCCAGAAGCTCTTCCGGGGTGACCTCTACTACCGCCTGAACGTGGTGCGCCTGTCCATCCCGCCCCTCAGGGAGCGCAGGGAGGACATCCCCCTGCTGGTCAAGACCCTGCTCGGACGCATCAATGACCGCCTGCGGACTGACATCACCGAGATTACCCCCGAGGCCCTGGACCTGCTGTCCACTCACGACTGGCCCGGCAACGTGCGGGAACTGGAAAACCTACTGGAGCGGGCGGTCAACCTGGCGGACATGAACCACGAACACCGCATCATGCGCAAGCACTTCCCGTCACTGGTGCGCCCGCTGCAGGCGGCGGCGCAAGGCGACGGGAGCGACGGCGGCGAGAGCCTGACCGACTCGCTGGAGCGCATCGAGCGGCAGATGATCCTGCAGGCGCTGGAGCAGACCGGTGGCAACCGCGTGCAGACAGCCAGGCTGCTGGGCATCCACAGCTCGGCGCTGTACCGCAAGCTGGAGAAATACGGCCTGATGCGGCGGTGAGCGGGTAGACGCCGCGCTAGTGCTCCATTCGGCGCAGCCGGCATCCCCGGCGCAGGGGTGGGCAGGCGGCGTGATGGTGGTGAGGGGATCCTCGCGAAGGGTGGGGGAATGGAAATAGAAAGAAGACCTCTGCCCGCGGGCAGAGGTTTTGTGTTGCGTCCCGGGATGCGACCCCCGGCGGTACTTCCAGCAATCCCGTCTTTCCAACCGACAACAGCTCCGCTTACTTGACGATGAAGACCGAGCACTTGGCGAAGGCGGCCACCTTCTGGGCGACACTGCCGATCTGGAAGCCCTGCGCGGCCGTCTTGCCAAGGTGACCGAGAACGATGAGCTCGATGCCTTCCTTCTCTGCGCGGGCAATGATCTGCTCGGCAGGATTGCCATGGACGATCTCCTGATCGAAGTAGATGTCTGCCCCTTCGGCCAGCTTGGCACAGCGGGCCAGCACGTCGCTGTAGGCCGTGGTCCAGAAATCGCGCGTCTGGGAGGCAAAGGGCTCGTCCATGTCCGCCCAATAGGCGTCATCGATAACCGCCAGTCCATGGAGCCTGGTGTTGTACAGGCCGGTCAACTCCACCGCCTGTGTCATGACCTTGTCCGCGTAGTCCGAATTGTCCAGCGCCACCATGATCTTCTTGCTCACCGCGTTTCCCCTCCTTTACTCGTCGCTGTCGGCTCGACGCCATGTGAGTGTCCGCGATGTCCCTATTTTCGTTATACCATGATACCATGGAGCGCCCTGCAGGCGGAGATACCTAGAATCCGTGGCAGTTCTTGTAATGTCTGCGCAGCGCTCAGGGCTGGGGTCCTTCCGACACCGGAGGCTCCCGCGGGAGAAATGACTTGCGGAAGGCGCAGGCCGGGATTACCATAAACATATCATGATATGTTGAAATGAGTCTCTGTGGGGAAAGGGGGTGGCCTGGTGATTCAGAGAGTTTCCACCGTACTCAAGGCCTTGGGCGAGCCGACGCGCCTGGCCATCGTGAGACTGCTGTCAGTACGGGAACTCTGCATCTGCGAGTTGACCGCCATCCTCGACATGAGTCAGCCGAGAATATCCCAGCATGTCAAGGTGTTGAAGCAGGCTGGACTGGTGAAAGAACGGCGGGTCAGGCAGAGGACCTACTTCAGCCTCAATGCTGCCGAACTACGAGACGGGGACTTGTGGGTCCTGAGCGAGCTGTTCTCGGCGTCCCTGGAAGAAATACCCGAACTTCGCGCGGCGAGCCAGCGCTTTGCGCAGCTTGACCAGGACCCGAGGGTCCGGCAGTGTCGAGGCGCGGCACCGGAGGGTGGACTCTCCCGCGCGGCAGGACGTGCACAGTGATGTCCAGGGCAGATCTACCGAGGGGCAGTGGAGTGGGCGGGAAGAGATGGGGGCGGTGGTCCGGGAGCAGAGCCGGTGACAGCAGGCGTGCTGTGGCCAGGGAGCGGGGACACCTCCTGGGAAGGCCATGGCCCCAGGGCGGGGCGGAGTGCGGGGAATAATGGGGAAGGAAGAGAGGTAGGCACAATGAGCGCAGGCGAGAAACGGCTGAACGTGTTTGAACAGTACCTCACGCTGTGGGTAGGATTGTGCATCATCGCTGGGGTTGTGCTCGGGCGCCTGGCCCCCGGCCTGGTGGAGCAGCTCAGCCGCTGGGAAATAAGCGGGGTGAACCTTGTCATCGCCGTGCTCATCTGGCTGATGATCTACCCCATGATGCTGCGCATCGACTTCGCGTCCATCCTGGACGTGCGCAAGCGGCCCAGGGGGATTCTCATCACCCTCTTCGTCAACTGGGTAGTGAAGCCGTTCAGCATGGCCTTCTTCGCCTGGCTGTTCTTCAACCACGTGTTTGCTGGCCTGCTGGGACGCGAACTGGCCCAGCAGTACGTGGCGGGGTGCATCATCCTGGCGGCGGCGCCGTGTACGGCGATGGTCTTCGTGTGGAGCTACCTGGTAGACGGGGACCCAGCCTACACGCTGGTGCAGGTGGCGCTGAACGACCTCATCATGCTGGTGGCGTTCGCTCCCATCGTCATGTTCCTGCTGGGAGTCACCAATATCGTGGTACCCAGTGATGTCCTCTTCTTCTCTGTCCTGCTCTACATCGTCATCCCGCTGACCCTCGGCTACGCGTCCAGGAAGTACCTGCTGCGTGCCAAGGGGGCGGCCTGGTTCGAGAACGCCTTCCTCGCGCGCCTGAAACCAGTGACGGTGGCAGCGCTGCTGGTCACCCTGGTCATCATCTTCGCCTTCCAGGGCGAGGTCATCACCGCCAACTACCTCAATATCCTGCTCATCGCGGTCCCTATCCTCATCCAGGTGTACTTCAATTCCTCCCTGGTGTACGGGCTGGCTTACCTGTTCCGCGTTCCCCATGACGTGGCGGCGCCCGGGGCTCTCATCGGGGCCAGTAACTTCTTCGAGCTGGCGGTGGCAGTGGCCATCTCGCTCTTCGGCCTCACCTCCGGGGCCACCCTGGCCACCGTGGTAGGAGTGCTGGTGGAGGTGCCGGTGATGCTCTCCGTGGTGGGGATTGCCAACCGCACCAGGTCCTGGTTCGCTTTTGATACCCGCCGGCCAGAAACGGCTGCAGGCTGAGGAGATGCGGACACCGACCGGGCGGGGCCCTGGGGCCCGCGCGGGGCGCCGGACTGAAGAGGGGGGAGGGACATGACGGTGGGAGCAGTCATGGTGGCAGGAGTCGGGGTGCTGTCGCTCATCTCCGGGATGCTGGGCCTGGGAGTGGCATTTGCGGCGGTGCCCTTCCTGGCGTTTTTCCTGCCCGACCTCGTGAACCAGGTGCAGCCGCTGAGCCTGGTGTTGAACGGTGTCACCGCGCTGTTCGCTACCTTCGGGTTCGCGCGCAGCGGCTTCGTGGACTGGCGGCGGGCAGGGTGGCTGGCGGCTGTGACCACGCTCTCCGCCCCGGTCGGGGCCTACCTGGCGCAATCGGTCCCCCAGCTGTGGCTGTGGTACCTCTATCTCGCCTCCGTCCTCTTCCTCGCCTATCGTCTGTTCCGACCGGTGAGTGCCCGCCCTGGCAACGAACACTTTGCGCTGGCACTGGCGCTGGCGGTGCCCATCTCGGTGCTGAGTGGCCTGCTGGGCGTCGGCCCCGGGTTCCTGCTGATGCCCACCCTGGTGTTGCTGGGCTTCGAGGTCAAGAGCGCGGCCGGCATCAACGCCCTGGCGGTCACCCCCCCGTCATTCTCGGCCCTGGTACCCCACCTGGCCACCGCCCGCGTGGACATGGGGCTGGCGTTGCCCATGGTGCTGACAGGGGCGGCGGCCTCCTTCGCCGGCGCGCGCCTGACCAGCGTCTACCTGCCCGGAGCTAGGGTGAAACAGCTTTTCGGGGTGCTCATCGTCGTGATGACCGTGTACAAGATTGTCTCCATACTGTAGGGGAATGCGCCTGGGAAAAGGGGGAGTGAATGGTGGGTCAGGAGTTCACGGAGGTCACGTTCGACAAGTTCACGTTTCGGGTCATGCACGGTTATCTCTACCATCCTGGCGAGTGCTGGGTGCGCGAGGAAGGCTCCCGCCTGGTGGTAGGCCTCACCGACTACCTGCAGACCAGCGCCGGCGACGTGGCGCTGGTGGAACTGCCCGAGCCCGGGCAGCAGGTGGTGGCGGGCCAGGAGGTAGCGGTCATCGAGACCATCAAGACCACCGTGCGCGTCCAGTCGCCAGTCAGCGGGACTGTCGTCGAGGTAAACACCGCGTTGGAAGAGGACCCACAGGCCATCAACCAGGACGCCTACGGGCAGGGATGGCTCTTCCGCGTGGAACCCTCGAGATGGGAGGAGGAAAGAGCCTCGTTGATGGATGCCCAGGCGTACCTCCCTGTCATGGAAGCCAAGATCAAGGCAGACCTGGAATCCAGGTGAGGGGGTGAGCGACGTGGAGAAGACGAGGGTGGTCATCCTGCCCTGTAGCGGCATTGGCAAGGCCTACGGCGAAATCGGGAGGCAGGCGGCCTATGAAGTGATGGAGGATTTGAGGCCTGGACAGGTGCAGACCGCCTGCCTGGGGCGGGTGATGATACGGGACCCCGAAACCCTGGAGCAGTTGCGGGATGCCTACGTCGTTACGGTGGATGGGTGCGCGAAGGACTGTGCAAGGAAGAACGTGGAGGCGGCCGGCATCAAAGTGGACGCGGCGGTGCGCACCATCGAGGTGTTCAAGGAGCACCGCGAGCTGAAACCGGCAGGGGTGCTGGAGCTGGGGGAACCCGGGATGCAACTGGCGCACCTGTTGGCACACCAACTGGCGGGGAAAGTCGACTGCGCCGAGCAGGAGGAGGGGTGAGCGTGGGGCCTGCGGTGAGAATCGAGGACAAGCCAAGGGCGGTGAAGGTGGGGGTGGTCCCCTGCAACGGCGAGGCGATGTGCGAGGGCACCATCACGCGGTACGCGTGTCGAAGGGTGTTGGACCAACTGCGGGCGGGCCAGACAGTGACCCTCTGTCTCCCCCTGTTCGTTGCCGGCGACGAGAAGGAAAAGGCCTTTGCCACCCGGTTCCCCACCATCACCGTGGACGGGTGTGACAAGCGCTGTGCTGCCCTGAGCACCGAGCGGCTGAGCGGTGCACCGGCCCGCACCATCGTGGTATCTGAGGTCCTGGCGGACAAGGGCATCCGCGTGGCGGAATCCCCCCGCCAAATGGGGGACCAGGAACTGGCCGCGGTGGACGTGGTGGCCGAGGAAATCTGCCGGGCGGTGGACGAGATCCTGCGGGAAGGAGAAGGGGACTGAGATGGCTACCTACACCAACCGCGTGGTCTGGAAGGGCGGCCATGTGGGGCACACCTACTGTGAGAACGGCACCGACATGGAGTTCTCCGCTCCCCCCGCCCTGTTCGGTCATCCTGGTGTCATGACGCCCGAAGATGCGTTCATGATGGCCATCAACACCTGCGTGCACATGATGGTCATCTGGGCCGCGGAACGGTTTCGCCTCGACCTGGTGGCCTACGAGTGCCTGGCCGAAGGGACAGTCACCGAGCGCCTGGACCGCACCTCCTCGTTCACGCGGGTGGTGCTGCGGCCGCGGGT
>JARYMO010000328.1 GCA_029907055.1 Syntrophomonadaceae bacterium
AGCAAGGCCGGGCAGCTGCTGGGCAACGTGCTGCAGATCAAGCTGGTGTTGTGCGTGGAAAACGGCGAGATAAAGGTTTATGATAAGGTCAGGACCAAGCACAAGGCGCTCGACACCATTGTCGAGGAGTTCGTCCGCCGGCACCGCGAGCAGGCGGTGCAGCGGGTGGCGGTGGTGCACGTGGACGCCCTGGCGGAGGCCGAGCGGCTGCGGGAGCGGGTGCAGGCGGTGTTCCCGGGCGCGGTGGACATGAGCGAGCTGGGACCGGTCATCGGCTCCCACGTGGGCCCGGGGGCGCTGGGACTCATCTACTACTGAGAAGGGGGTAGCAGGATGCCGGGGGAATTCGTGCGCAAGGCGCTGTACTTCGGGCTGGGGGTGCTGGCCGTGACCCGCGAGAGCGCGGAGAAATGGGTCAGCGACATGGTGGAGAAGGGCGAGATGAGCCGCGACGAGGCCAGGAAGTTCGTGGACGAGGTGGTCGAGCGCGGCGAGCAGCAGCGCGAGGAGGCCAAGAACTTCATCCGCCAGGAGATCGCCAAGATGCGCGACGAGCTGGGGCTCATCAGCCGGGAAGAGCTGGAGGAGCTGCGCCAGCGCGTGGAGGCCCTGGAGGCCAGGCAGCAGGAGCAGGCCTAGCCGCAACCGCAAGCCACTGAAAAGAGGGCGGACCGTGGGGTCCGTCCGCTTTTGTACCTGCCGCAGGGGACGAGGAGGCACCGGATGAAGCCGCTGGGACCATTCCGCCACTGGAAACACATGCTGCGCTACCGGCAGGTGGCCAATGCCCTGGCCCACCACGGCTTTGACCTGATGTTCGGGCGCGCCCAGCGCAGGGGCGACGGCGCCCCCCTGAACGGGGTGGTGAGCGCCGCGCCCGAGCACCTGCGGCGCACGCTGGAAGAGCTGGGGCCCACCTTCGTCAAGCTGGGCCAGCTGCTCAGCACCCGTCCCGACCTCATCTCCCGCGAGTACATCAAGGAGCTGGAGAAGCTGCAGGACCACGTCCCCCCCTTCCCCTACGAGCAGGTGCGGCAGGTGCTGGCGGAAGAAGGTGTGGACGTGGACCTTCACTTCGCCCACCTGGAGCCCGAGCCCTTCGCGTCCGCCTCCATCGGCCAGGTGCACGAGGGCGTGCTGCGCAGCGGCGAGCGGGTGGTGGTGAAGGTGCAGCGGCCGGGCATCCAGCAGGTGGTGGAGACCGACCTGGAGATCCTCTACGAGCTGGCGCAGCTGGCCGAACGCCGCACCGGCTGGGGCAAGCTGTACCGCATCACGGACATCGTGCGCGAGTTCGCGCAGGCGCTGCGCAAGGAGATGGACTTCGCCCAGGAGGGGCGCAACGCCGACAAGTTCCGCCGCAATTTCGCCGGCAGCGAAACGGTGCTCATCCCGCGGGTGTTCTGGCACGTGACCACCCCGCGCGTGCTGGTGCTGGAGTACGTGGGCGGGGTCAAGGTCTCCGACGTGGAGGCCCTGAAGGCGGCCGGCTACGACCTCACGCGGGTAGCCGCCCACGTGGTGGAGGCGCTGTTCCACCAGATCTACACCCACGGCTTCTTCCACGCCGACCCCCACCCGGGCAACCTGGCGGTGACCGAGGGCGAGAAGATCATCTTCTACGACTTCGGCCAGGTGGGCACCATCGAC
>JARYMO010000329.1 GCA_029907055.1 Syntrophomonadaceae bacterium
TGGTGATCATCAAGGGGCGGTTGCCCACCTGCACCAGCACGCTCAGCCGCTTGCGCACGAAATCGTAGGGCACCTCGTCCAGCTTGACCGCCCCCGCGGTGTCGAGGTGCAGCTGGCTGCTGATGGCTTCGTCGATGGGATTGCGGTAGCCGGACTGGAAGACCGCGTTGAGATAGGCCAGGTACAACAGTTTCTCGCTGCGGTTGCCGCAGGCGTCGATGGAGGCCTGCAGATCCACCGTGCCACGGGTGAGGGTGCCGGTCTTGTCAGAGCAGAGCACGTTCATGCTGCCGAAGTTCTCGATGGCCGCCAGGCGCTTGACGATGACCTTCTGCTCCGCCATACGCCTGGCCCCCTGGGCCAGGTTGACGCTGATGATGGCCGGCAGCAGCTGGGGGGTCAAGCCCACCGCCAGTGCCAGCGCGAAGAGGAAGGAATCGAGGATGGGACGGTGCAGGTAGACGTTGATGGCGAAGATACAGATGACCAGCAGGAAGGTGATCTCCATCAGCAGGTAGCCGAACCTGCGCACCCCCCGCTCGAACTCGGTTTCCGGCGGACGCCAGGCCAGGGCGCCGGCGATAGCGCCGTATTCTGTGTGCCGGCCCGTCACCACCGCCACTGCCACCCCGGTGCCGCTCACCACGTGGGTCCCCATGAAGAGCACGTTGCTGCGCTGGTGCAGGGCGGCGTCGGCCGCCACCGTGCCGGCGCGTTTCTCCACCGGCATGCTCTCCCCGGTCAGCACGGCCTCGTCCACGAACAGCGCCCGTGCTTCCAGCAGGCGGCAGTCCGCCGGTACCGCGGCGCCGGCCGACAGTTCCACCACGTCGCCCGGGACCACGTCTTCCACCGGCACCGCGACCACGGCCCCGTCCCGCCGGACCCGGGCTGTGACCTCAACCCTGGCCAGCAGGCGCTCCATGGCCTCGCTGGCCCCTTTCTCCTGCCAGAAGCCGAGCAGTCCGCTCACCAGCACGATGGCAAGGATGATAGCCGCGTTGGCGGGGTCCTGGACCAGAAAGGACAGCCCGGCGGCCGCCAGCAGGATGAGGACGATGGGGCTGGTGAACTGGTGCAGGAACAAACGAAAGGCCGGGTGCCGCCTGCGCGGCGCCAGCACGTTCTTGCCCAGCGCTGCCTGGCGCGCGGCCGCCGCCGCCCCCGCCAGCCCCTGCGGACCGCTCTCCAGCGCCTGCAGCAGCGCCTCAGCCGACACCGCCCAGTACTGTCGAGGGACTTCGCCCATGCCCCCACCGCCCTCCACGCGCGCCGCGGGCCCGCCCCCCTTTTCCTGCTCCACCGGGGTCGACCCGCCATTTCTGCCCCTTATCCCCATTATAGCCCCTGCCTGCCGCCGTGCGGGTCAGCCGGCGAGGGCCCCCGGCGCAGCGGAAAACGCAACCCAAGAACAAGCGGCGCTCCACGCCTGCTGGCCTGGAGCGCCGCTGATTTCATCCATGGTGGGTGCTATAGGATTCGAACCTATGGCCCCTTCCGCGTCAAGGAAGTGCTCTCCCCCTGAGCTAAGCACCCGCTACAGTGATTATTCTAGCACGAACGGCAGAAAACGCAAGCCTACACCCAGCTGCTGCTGTAGTTCTGTGATATTGTCACCCCATAACAGTTCCGTGAAAATGTCA
>JARYMO010000045.1 GCA_029907055.1 Syntrophomonadaceae bacterium
ACGGACCGCGCTGGCCCCGACAGGGAGGCCCCCCGGGCCTCCCTGTTCCGTGATCCGGGCCCCGGGGGGCGGGTGGCCGGGAGTCGCTGCCGCGCGGTGTCCCGGTCTCCGCAATCACTGCACGGGGCGGGCGCAGGGCGACCGTTGCGGGGGCAGCAGGAGGCGCGCGCCCGGCAGCCGGCCCGGCGAGGTGGAGTGAAGAAGGCGAGTGAGCGCAGGGTGTGAGGATTGGGATCGCGAAGAGGGCTGGTGAGCGGCGGCCGTGAGCGCCCGGCGCAAGACTGCGCTCGTGGCGGGCAGGCCCCAAACCGGCGGGTGCGTGTGGTATACTGTGAGAGATTACAGGAAGGGAGATGATGGGGTGAGCGCGCTGGCCGCCGTCTTGCTGGGGATGCTGCAGGGGCTGACGGAGTTCCTGCCGGTGAGCAGCTCCGGGCACCTGGTCATCGCCGAGCAACTGCTGGGGGTGCCGGCGAGCGGGCTGACCTTCGAGGTGATGGTACATATCGGCACCCTGGCGGCGGTGCTGGTGGCCTTCTGGCCCGACGTGGCCGCCCTGCTGCGGCGGCCCTGGCAGCGGCTGACCGGGCTGCTGGTGCTGGGGACTGTCCCGGCGGCGCTGGCCGGGGTTTTCCTGGAGCCGCTGGTGGAGCGGGCCTTCCAGTCGCTGGCGACGGTGGGGCTGGGCCTGCTGGCCACCGGTGTGCTGCTGGTGCTGGGGGAGACGGCTTCCCGCCGGGCCTGGTGGGGTAAGAAGGCCGACGGCATCACGGCGCTGGACGCCGTGCTGGTGGGGGTGATGCAGGCCATCGCCATCCTGCCCGGCATCTCCCGCTCGGGCTCCACCATCGCCGGGGGGCTGCTGCGGGGGTTGGACCGGGAGTACGCGGCCCGCTTCTCCTTCCTGCTCTCCATCCCCGCCATCCTGGGGGCGGCGGCGCTGGAAGGGTGGGACGTGGTCCGCGCCGGGGTGGGTGGCGCCCTCGCGGTCCCTTACCTGTTGGGCTCAGTGACCGCGGCCCTCTTCGGCTACCTGGCCATCACCCTGGTGATGGCGGTGGTGCGGGAGGGGCGCCTGACATGGTTCGCGTACTACTGTTGGGGCCTGGGGGCGCTCGTGCTGGGGTCCCAGCTGCTGCGCTAGACGGAGGCAGTGATGAAGGCGGCGCACGGAACCCCCCGCCAGGCGGGGAGAGGAACGAAGAAACAGGCGGACAGGCACAACCCGCCCGGGCGGGTGCGCAGGGCCGGCCCGGAGGCGCCCCGGGAGAGCGTGGTGGCGCGGGAACTGAGCGGGCTGCTGGTGCTGGCGGGGGCGGTGTTCCTGTCGGCGGCGGCCGCTGCCGGGGAAGGCGAGGCCCCGCGCCAGGCGGTGGGCGTGGTCGGCGGCTTCCTGGTGCACGCATGCCGCTGGCTGGTGGGGGCCGGCCACTGGATGGTCCCGCTGGGGCTGGGGGCGTGGGGCCTGCACCTGCTGTGGGCCCGGCGCTGGTGGTCCCCCCGCATGTGGGGGGTGCTGGCGCTGGGGCTGAGCGGGCTGCTGGCCATCAGCCTGACCAGGGTCCCCGGGGGCATGGACGTGCTGGAAGCAGGGCTGCTGGGCATGGGCGGTGGCGTGCTGGGCGGAGCGCTGGCCCACCTGCTGCTGGAGGCGGTGGGCAGCCTCGGCACTTGGGTGCTGGCGGCGGTGAGCGGGCTGGCCGGCGTGGTCCTGGTGCTGGGAGAGCCGCCTTCCCGCATCGCGGCCCGCCTGCGGCAGGCAATGCAGCGCGGGCAGCGCCGTCCCGCGGCGGTGGCCGAGCGAGGGGCCCAAGAGGAGCGTGCGGTTCCGGCGGCGCCCGAGTTCCCCAACCACCTGCTGGAGGTGCCCATCGCCGGCCCGGCCGAGCCGCTGCCGGCGGCAGCGGCAGCGCAGGAAACGGAGGCTGGACAGGACCTTGCGCCGGCGGCGTCCGGACACCCGCTACGCCGGGCCGACACCGAGTACCGGCGGCCGGGCCTGGAACTGCTGGACCCGCCCGCTCCAGAACGGGCGGTCAACCCGCAGGAGATCAAGGAGCGCATCCGCGTGCTGGAGAATACCTTTGCCCAGTTCGGTATCAAGGTGGCGGTAAACCAGGTGAGCTGCGGGCCGTCGGTGACCCGCTACGAGCTGCAGCCGGCTCCAGGGGTGAAGGTCAGCCGCATCATCAGCCTGGCCGACGACCTGCAGTTGAGCCTGGCCGCCCAGGGCATCCGCATCGAGGCCCCCATCCCTGGCAAGGCAGCCATCGGGGTGGAGGTCCCCAACCAGCGCACCGCGCTGGTCAGCCTGCGCGGGCTGTTGCAGCAGCCGGCCTTCCAGGGCCACGAGAGCCCGCTGGCGGTGGCGCTGGGCGAGGACATCTCGGGTTCCCCGCTGGTGCTCAACCTGGCCGACATGCCACACCTGCTCATCGCCGGGGCCACGGGCTCGGGCAAGAGCGTGTGCCTCAACACCATCATCCTCAGCCTGCTGTACGGGGCCTCGCCCGACGAGCTGCGCCTGCTGCTCATCGACCCCAAGATGGTGGAGCTGGCGGTGTACAATGGCATCCCCCACCTGCTGGTGCCGGTGGTGACCGACGCCCGCAAGGCGGCCACGGCCCTGCGCTGGATGGTGTCGGAGATGGAGCAGCGCTACCAGAAGTTCTCGGAGGCCGGGGTGCGGGACATCTACCGCTACCACGAGGCCGGCCTGGAGGCCCTTCCTTTCATCGTGGTGGTCATCGACGAGCTGGCCGACCTGATGCTGGTGGCACCGGTGGAGGTGGAGGATGCCATCTGCCGCCTGGCGCAGATGGCACGGGCCGCTGGCATCCACCTGGTGGTGGCCACCCAGCGTCCCTCGGTGGACGTGGTGACCGGCATCATCAAGGCCAACATCCCCTCCCGCATTGCCTTCGCCGTGTCCTCGCAGGCTGACTCGCGCACCATCCTGGATGCGGGCGGGGCAGAGAAGCTGCTGGGCAGGGGGGACATGCTGGTGCAGCCAGTGGGGGCGGCGAAGCCCCTGCGGGTGCAGGGGGCGTTCGTGTCTGACGCGGAAATCGCCCGGGTGGTGGACTTCATCCGCGGGCAGGGACTGGAAACGGCGGACGAGAGTGCGCTCCCCCTGGACTGTGAACCGGAAATGGAAGGCGGCGAGTTCGGGGACCCGCTGTTCTGGGAGGCGGCGCGGGTGTGCGTTGCCCACGACCGGGCCTCGGTTTCGCTGCTGCAGCGCAAGCTGCGCATCGGGTATTCGCGAGCGGCCCGGCTAGTGGACATGCTGGAGGAGCGGGGGCTGGTATCGGCCCCCGACGTGACCAGGAAGCGCGAGGTGCTGGTGGATGCCATGCAGTTGGAACGCCTGTGCCGCGATAACAACATGTGTTAAGATGAGGTAAGCAAGTGTCGGGGCACAGGGGGGAGGGGCCGTGAGGGCCACCAGCAGGGAGCAGCAGATCATCGAGCTGCTGAAACGGGAGCCGCTCATATCGCAGGAGGAGCTGGCCCGGCGGCTGGGCATCACGCGGTCGTCGGCCGCAGTGCACATCTCCAACCTGATGAAGAAGGGGATCATCCTGGGGCGCGGCTACGTGTTCAACGACCGCGCCTCCAGCGTGGTGGTGGGAACGAGCGAGGTGCAGACGCTGGTGCGCGGCGGGGGCGGCCAAGGGCCGCGCATTGACCACCGCTTCGGCGGGTTCGGCTACGGGGTGAGCTGTGCCCTGGCCCGTTTCGGCATGGACGTCAAGGTGGTCACGGTGGTGGGGGGCGACCGGGAGGGGGCGCAGCTGCTGGAGGCCATGAAGGGGCAGCGGGTGGATACCACCCACGTCCTGCACCTGCCAGAAGAACGGAGCGAACGGGTAGTGAGGGTGGTGCGGCAGGAGGGAGAGACCGTGTACCGGGAGGGCCACGGCCGGGAGGTGTTCGTCCGGCTGGTGGAGGCCAGGTCCTGGCTGGTGTGGAACTGCGAGTGGCTGGTGGTGGCTCCCGAACTGCAGGCCACGGTGAGCGGCGGGGTCCCGCGCTCGCTGGAACACCCGCCCGCGCTGTGTACCATGGTGAAAGGCGGCATGGAAGCCGTGGAACCGGAACTGCTGTCCAGGTTTTCCCTGGTGGTGGCGGGAGCAAGGGAGGACGAGTTCGAACAGTGGAGCGCCCGCGGACCCGAACTAGTAGAACGGGGGGCCGGCACGCTGGTGCTGACGGATGGGGCGACGCTGGTGCGGGTGATGTCGCCCGCCGGCAGCGTTGAGGTCACGCTCTCGCCCAACCAGGGCTTTGACCTGGAGGAGCACCTGGAGCACTTCCTGGCCGGGATGGTGTACGGCCTGTCCCAGGGTCTGCCCCATCGCCAGGCCATCCGCATCGGGTGCGGCATCGCGTCGGTGGCCGGGGGGGTACGGGCGTGAGGGGAGTCATCGAGGCAGCCCCGGCGTTGGAGCTGCCCAACGTGCTCTTCGTCGACGTGCGCTCGCCCGGTGAGTTCTCCCAGGACACCATCCCCGGGGCGGTCAACCTGCCCCTGTTCAGTGACGAGGAGCGCGCGGAGATCGGGACCATCTACCGCCAGGTCAGCCCGCGGGCGGCGCGGCGGCGGGGACTGGAACTGGTGGCGCCCCGCCTGCCGGCCATGGTGGAGACCGTCGAGGGGTGGTCACGCCAGCACGACGTGGTGGTCTTCTGCTGGCGGGGAGGGGAGCGCAGCCAGGCCCTGGTGCAGGTGCTGGAACTCATGAAGGTGCCCTGCCGGCGCCTGGCAGGCGGGTACCGGGCCTACCGGCGGCTGGTGGTGGAGCAGCTGGCCCAGCTGCCGCGCGGCAGGGTGGTGGTCCTGCACGGCCTGACCGGGTGCGGCAAGACGCAGCTGCTGGGCATGCTGGCGGCAAGGGGGTACCCGGTGGTGGACCTGGAAGGGCTGGCGCGCCACCGCGGCTCGGTGTTCGGAGGGGTGGGGCTGGGGTGCCAGCCAAGCCAGAAGATGTTCGAGAGCCTGCTGCGCGATGAGCTGTGGCGCCTGCGGGAAGCGCCGTACGTGGTGGTGGAATGCGAGAGCCGCCGCATCGGCAGGCTGTTCCTGCCCGACCGGCTGTACGCAAAAATGCAGCAGGGCATTCACCTTTTGGTGTACGATAGCGTTGAGAGCCGAGCCCGGAGGCTGGTAGCAGAATACGCCGCCGAGGGCATCCCGGTGGCCGAACTGCGGCGCGGCCTGCAAGTCCTCGCGCGGCACCTGGGCAGGGAGCGCGTGGCGGAACTCGCCGCCCTGCTGGAGGCTGGGCGCTTCGAGGACTTTGCCCTGCGAATGCTGAGTGGGTACTACGACCGCCTCTACCGTTATCCGCACGGGCCGCACCAGGACTTCGCGTTCTGCGTGAGCACCGGGGACCTGCAGGAGGCGGCGGATGCCCTAGCCGCCTTTCTGGACGCGCGTCCCTGCGAGGAGGGTGAGTGATGGCAGCCCTGGGGGAAATCCTGCGCAAGCGGCGGGAGCAGCTGGGCTTCACGCTGGCGCAGGCGGAGGAAGAAACCAAGATCAGGGCCCTCTACCTGCAGGCATTGGAGGACGAGGACTTCGGCGTGCTGCCGGCGCGGGTGTACGCCACCGGCTTCGTGCGCCGCTACGCGCGCTTTTTGGGCCTCAACGAGGAAGAGGCAGTACAGTGGTTCAAGCAGCTGGCGTACGGCGACGAAGAAGAAGCCTTCATCGCCCTGCCGGCGGCGAAGGGAGCGCCCGCTCTGGCGCTTTCCTGGCCCACGGTGCTGGCGGCGCTGCTCTTCCTGCTGCTGGCCATCGCGCTGGGGAGCTGGCTGGCGGGGTACCTGGGACGGCAGGCGCAGGAACGGTCGTCGGTTGACTCCGCAGCGCCGCACGCCGCGGTAGTGCCTTCGGCGGGTGCTCCGGCAGGGACTGCCGGGGTGCCGGCGAAAGAGAATGAGCAGGCCGGCCAGGGAGCGGAAACCGTTGCGGTGCGGCTGCAGGCCGACGAGCGCTGCTGGGTGGCGGTGAGCGTCGACGGACGGGCCGCCTACTCGGGGACCATGCAGAAGGGCGCGGTGCTCAACTTCGAGGGCCGGCAGGTGGCGGTGACGCTGGGCAACGCAGGCGGCGTGCGGGTGAGCGTAGACCAGCGCGAGCTGGGCCGGCTGGGTGCCAGCGGGCAGGTGGTGCGGCGGGTGTTCACCGCTGGCGCCGGAGGCGACGCCACGGCGCCCTGACCGCGGTGCGGGCAGCAGCGAGGGGGGAAAGGAGTGCTCGCAGAGCACCAGGCTGCGGTCGCCGGCGGAGTGTTCCTGGCGGCGTACGCCTTCATCGTGAGCGAAAAGCTGCACCGCACGCTGGTCGCCATCAGCGGGGCGGTGGTGCTCATCCTGCTTGGGGTGCTGACCCAGCAGCAGGCCATTGCCGCCATTGACTTCGGCACCATCGGCCTGCTCATCGGCATGATGATCATCGTCGCCGTCGCGCGGCGCAGCGGCGTGTTCGAGTACGCGGCCATCAGGGCGGTGAAGAGCACGGGAGGGGACCCGCGGCGCATGCTGGTGGTGCTGGGTGCAGTGACCGCCCTGGCTTCAGCGTTGCTGGACAACGTCACCACCGTGCTGCTCATTGCCCCGGTCACGTTCTCCATCGCCGACGAGCTGGACATCGACGTCATCCCCTTCCTCTTCACCGAGATCATGGCTTCCAACATCGGAGGGACTGCTACCCTGGTGGGGGATCCCCCCAATATCATGATCGGCAGCGCCACCGGCCTGGGGTTCGTGGACTTCCTGGTCAACCTGGGCCCGGCGGTGCTGGTGGTGTTCGTGCTGACCACCGCGGCGACGCTCTGGTGGTTCCGCCACGCGTTGCGCGTGGAGGAGGAGGCGCGTGGGCGGGTGCTGGCCCTGGCGGAGCGGGAGGCCATCAAGGACTGGGCCCTGGTCAAACAGTCCGTGCTGGTCGTCGCGGTGACCGTGTGCGGGTTCCTGGTGCACCAGTACGTGGGGTTGGAGCCGGCCACCGTGGCCCTGGCCGGGGCCTCCCTGCTGCTGCTGGTGTCGCGGGCCCAGCCGGAAGAGATCCTGCTGGGCGTGGAATGGCCCACCATCTTTTTCTTCACCGGGCTCTTCATCCTGGTGGGAGGGCTGGAGCAGGCGGGCATCATCGCGGCCGCGGCGCGGGAGGCGCTGCAGGTGTCGGGAGGGAACCTGGCGGCCTCCGCCGTCCTGGTGCTGTGGTTTTCGGCCCTGGCCTCCGCCTTCGTGGACAATATCCCGTTCGTGGCCACCATGATCCCCCTCCTGAAATCGATGGGGCAGATGGGTGGCGTCCCGCTGGAGCCGCTGTGGTGGTCACTGGCGCTGGGGGCCTGCCTGGGGGGCAACGGCACCCTGGTGGGGGCCTCGGCCAACGTGGTGGTGGCAGGACTGAGCGAGAAGCGGGGCAGGCGCATCACCTTCGCCGAGTACTTCAGGGTGGGGTTCCCTGCCATGCTGCTGTCGATGGCCCTGTGCACGGGCTACGTGTACCTGGTCTACCTGCGCTGAGCAAACCCCGCGCGACGGGGGGAAGGAAGATGACATGGAACGCACGGTGGGCGTCATCTCGCTGGGGTGCGCCAAGAACAGGGTGGACGCGGAGATCATGCTGGGGCTGCTGACCGCGGCCGGGTACCGCGCCGTGCCCCCCGAGGAGGGGGAGACGCTGCTGGTCAACACCTGCGGGTTCGTGGAGGAAGCCAAGCGTGAAGCGGTCAACGAGCTGCTGCGCTGGGGCTTGCGCAAGGCCAGCGGCCGCCCGCGGTGGCTGGTGGCCACTGGTTGCCTGGCCCAGCGCTATGCGGACCAGCTGCTGGAGGAGATGCCGGAGCTGGACGCGGCGGTAGGCATCGCCGACTACCTCCGCATCGTCGACATCCTGCAGGCGGTGCAGGGGGGCCAGCGCGGCCCCTGGGCCGGTCCACCTCCGGTCACCTTCGTGGAGTCAGGACCGCGCCTGCTGAGCACGCCCCCGGGGTGGGCCTACCTCAAGATTGCCGAGGGGTGCGACAACCGCTGCACCTACTGCGCCATTCCATCCATCCGCGGCGGCTTTCGCTCCCGCCCCCTGCCCGCAGTGCTGGTAGAGGCGGGCCGGCTGGTGGCAGCAGGGGCCAGGGAACTGGTGCTGGTGGCGCAGGACACCACCCGCTACGGGATGGACCTCTACGGCCAGCCGGTGCTGCACCGGCTGCTGGAGGAGCTGGACGGCCTCGCCGGCCTGGAGTGGGTGCGGGTCATGTACGCTCACCCGGGGCGGGTGAGCGGTGCCGTGCGCGAGGCCTTGCGCGGGCTGCCAAAGGTGGTGCCCTACCTGGACCTTCCTCTCCAGCACGTGGCGGACCGGGTGCTGGCCCGCATGGGGCGGGGCTACACCGGCGCCCAGGCCCGTGAGCTGATTGACTGCCTGCGCCGCGATGTCCCGGGCATTGCGTTGCGTACCACCCTGATGGTTGGATTTCCCGGGGAGAGTCGGGAGGAGTTCGCCCAGCTGCGCCGCTTCGTGGAGGAAGAGCGACTGGACTGGCTGGGCGTCTTCGCTTTTGCCGCCGAGGAGGGGACCGCGGCAGCGGCATGGGGGGACAGCGTCAGCCCGGAGGAGAAACGCGAGCGCCGGGAAGAGCTGCTGCACCTGCAGGCCGGCATCACGGCCGCTGCCAACCGCCGCCGGGTGGGACTGTCGCTGCCGGTGCTGGTGGAAGGCCGGGGCCGCCGGTACGCCGCGTACGGGCGGGCGGCCTTCCAGGCCCCGGAGGTGGACGGGCGCGTGTTGCTGCGCGGCCCCGCCGCCCTGCGCCCGGGCCAGATGGCGAGGGTGCGGGTGAGCGCAGCCAGGGGCTACGACCTGGTGGGGGAGGTGGAAGGGTGAACCTGCCCAACGCGCTTACCCTGTTCCGCATCCTGCTGGTGCCGGTGCTGATGATGGTCCTGCTGGTGCGCATTCCTTACGGGAAGTTCCTGGCGGCCGCCATATTCATCGTGGCCGCGCTCACCGACAGCCTGGACGGGTACATCGCCCGCAAGCGCAAGCAGGTGACCAGGGTGGGAATCCTGCTCGACCCGCTGGCCGACAAGCTGCTCATCACCGCCGCGCTGGTCATCCTGGTCGAACTGGGCGAAGTGGCAGGATGGGTGGCGGTGGTTATCATCGGGCGGGAATTCGCGGTCACCGGCCTGCGGGCGCTGAAGGCGCAGGAAGGAGTCCTCATCCCGGCCGGGCCGCTGGGCAAGGCCAAGACGGTGTCGCAGGTGGTGGCCATTGCCCTGGTGTTGCTGGAGGGGCTGTACAGCTCCTGGCTGCCCGTGCCGCTGGGAGACTGGGCCATTTACGCCGCCGTGGCCCTGACCGTGCTTTCGGGCGTCGATTACTTCGTGCGCTGGATGTGAGGGCGGAACAGAGGCGGTCGGGGGAAGGGTGCGACCGCCAGAGAGGAGGACGCGTGTGCTGCAGGCCTACATTATCGCTACCGGGGACGAGTTGGTGCGGGGGACCACCGCGGACACCAATTCTGCATTCCTGAGCGCCCGGCTGGCGGAGTTGGGCATCCCCACCCGGGGACGCATCGCGGTGGGTGACGACGCAGCCGCCATCACCCACGCGGTGGCCATGGCCGCCGAGCTGGCCGACCTCATCATCTGTACCGGCGGCCTGGGGCCAACCCGGGACGACGTGACGCGGGCGGCGGTGTGCGAGGCCATGGGGTGCGAACTGGAGGTGCGCCCGGAGGAGGCCCAGCGGATTCGCGACTGGTTCGCCTCCAGGGGCCGGCCCATGCCGGAGAGCAACCTCCGCCAGGCCATGTTCCCGCGCGATGCGGTGCTGCTGGTCAATCCGCGCGGCACCGCCTCGGGGATGCTGTTCCGGCGGCGGGGGAAGATCGTGGTGCTG
>JARYMO010000331.1 GCA_029907055.1 Syntrophomonadaceae bacterium
GCCGCAGGCGCGCGCGTACAGGGGGTCCAGCGCGTGCTCGACGTCGATGAAGGCTGCGATGCCGCCCTCCCGCTGGGCCTGGGCCACGACGTGGAGGGCGACCGTGGTCTTGCCCGACGACTCCGGCCCGAAGATCTCCACCACCCGGCCGCGGGGCACTCCCCCCACGCCCAGCGCCAGGTCGAGGGACAGGCAGCCGGTGGGAATGACGGCGACGCTCATCGCGGCGGCCTCGCCCAGCCGCATGATGGAACCGCGGCCGAAATCCTTCTCAATCTTGCGGATGGCGGATTCGAGCGCCTCCAGCCGTTCGGACATCTCTGCCATGCGTCACCCTCCTCAAACATATGTTCGCTTGCTGCTATTATAGACCCCTGCCTCCCACCTGTCAACGGGAGCGGCGGCAATTCATCCCAGCAGCGGCAGGACGGCCACCACGCGGTAGCTGGGCCCTTCCCGGCTGAGGCGGCTCTCCATCAACAGCACCTCGCGCACTTCGAATTCCGGCTCCGGGCCCGCCTGTCCTTCCTCGCGCAGCAGGCGCAGCATTCCCTGCACACCTGCGGAGGTGCGCATCCGGCCCAGGGTGAGGTGCAGGCTGCGCTGGCGCTCGGGCTCGAATCCCAGCTCTGCCAGACGGGCGTCTACCCGCTCGCCCAGCCACTCGGCCTTCTCCACGTCTCCCCCCACCCCCAGCCACAGCACCCGCGGTCTCTGAAGGCTGGGGAAGGCCCCCGCCCCCAGCAGGCGCAGCACGAAGGGAGGAGATTCCCCGGCGGCCGCCCGCAACTCCTGCACCACTGCCGCCACGCGCGCTTCCTCCACTTCGCCCAGGAACTTGACCGTCAGGTGGTAGTTCTCTCTCCACACCCACTTGACGTCGGCCCCGCACCCCATCAGGCGGCCCTTCACCTGCTCGGCCCGCTCCACCACCGCCGGCGGGACTGCCACCGCCACGAACAACCTCATGCCAGACCTCTCCCCTGCAGGACACGGCGCAGCCAGTCGAGCGCGCATTTCGCCGCCAGCAGGCGGATGGTCCCCCTGTCCCCCGCCAGCCGCAACTCCTTGGCCTCCACGCTGCCACCGTCAGCCAGCCCCACGTACACCAGGCCCACCGGTTTCTCAGGGCTGCCTCCCCCCGGGCCGGCTACGCCGGTGGTGCTGAGGGCGAAATCCGCGCCCGACCGCTCCCTGATCCCTTGCGCCATCTCGCGGGCCGTCTGGGGACTGACCGCTCCGAACGCCGCCAGCGTCTCCGGCTGCACCCCCAGCAGGCTGACCTTGGCCTGGTTGGAGTAGGTCACCGCCCCACCCCACATGTAGTCGGAGCTGCCCGGCAGGTCAGTGAGCATCTTGGCCAGCAGGCCTCCGGTGCAGGATTCGGCGCACGACACCGTCAGCCCGCCCCGGCGCAGCTCGCGGGCCACCACCGACACCAGGGTGTCGTCGGCGCTGCCAATGACGTGCATCCCCAGCGCCGCCCGGATGGCTTCCGCCAATTGCTCAACCGCGGTCTGCCCTCCCGCCGCGCGGCCCTCGAAGGCAGTGAGGCGGATGTCGATCTCGCCGTCGCGCGCCTGCATCCCCACCTGCACCCCGGGGAAGCGGGCCACCAGGGGCTGAATGATCTCCTCCAC
>JARYMO010000330.1 GCA_029907055.1 Syntrophomonadaceae bacterium
CGTCATCGAACAGCGCGAGCCCGCGGAGGTGCGCTGCGTGATGGGACAGCTCATCACCACGCCCGGCGTCGAGGTGTGGAACCCGGCCTTCGACGTCACCCCGGCGGAACTCATCAGCGCCATCATCACCGAGCGCGGCGTGGCGAGGGCACCGTACCGGTTCAGCCTCGGGCCGGCTACAGGAGGGACGTGAACAGGTGGAACATGCGCAACAGGCCGCGGAAGTGGTGGCGACGGCGAAAGCCATGTTCGCCCAGGGTTTGGTGGTGGGGACCTGGGGCAACGTGAGCCAGCGCCTGCCGGGGGCAGAAGGCCTGGTCATCACTCCCAGCGGGATGGCCTACGAACGCCTGACCCCGGGCGACATGGTGGTGGTGGACATGGAGGGCAGGGTGCGCTGGGGCCGTTGGCGGCCCTCCAGTGAGCTTCCCCTGCACCTGGCCGTGTACGCGGCCCGTGGCGACGTGAACGCGGTGGTGCACGTGCACAGCGTGGCCGCTTCTGCCTTCGCTGTTGCCCGCCTGCCGGTGCCTCCCGTGCTGGAGGAAGCCGCCGAGGTGCTGGGAGGGGCGGTGGAGGTGGCTGATTACGCCCTGTGCGGGACCCGCCGGCTGGCGGAAGCGGCCGTCCGCGCGCTGGGGGAGCGCAACGCGGTGCTGCTGGCCAACCACGGCCTGGTAGGGGTGGGAGCCGACGCCGCAGCGGCGCTGCGGGCCTGCGTGGTGGCGGAAAAGACGGCCCAGGTGGTGCTGTACGCCCGCATGCTGGGCACGGTGCACGCGCTGGCCACGGAAGATGTGGAGCGGCTGCACCAGGGCTACCGCGAATACGCACGGGGTCCCCGCCCCCTGGGCTAGCAAGGGGGCAGGGCCGCGCCGAAACTGCCGGCGGAATGCGCGGGGTGCCCGGGCCACAGGAGAAAAAAGGGCCGCCCGTCTCCGCAAGCAGGCGGCCCTGGATGCGTGTGCCCCGCGTGGACCTACTTGGCGGTGGTCAACCGCCGCACGATCTCCACGGCCAGTTCCTCGCCGGCCCGGTGGAAGCCCACCTCGTAGCCGAAGGCCTCGGCCACGTAGCGCGCCGGCAGGTACGTGCGCTTGTCGCGCAGCATCGGCGCCACGTCCATGGCGGTGGGCCTGCCGTTGACGGTCAGGGTCCTGCTGCCCAGCTTCATGGACAGCGTGGTGCCGCCCAGGGAGAGCCTGACCTCGCCCGTGGCCCCCACCCACACGATATCCTCTTCGGCCACCCCCAGCGCCAGGGCCAGGTACCTCACCGGCACGAAGGTCCTCCCTCCCTCGATGAAGGGGGCCACGTCCATCGGGTACACGCGGCCGTCGGCGGTGTAGCTGTCCTCCCCGATGACGAACACGATGCGGTGGGAACTGGTATCCTGGCCGCCCTGGCGCTCGCCCGCCGCGGGCTTGGCCGCAGGCTCCACCTTCTGCTGGGCCGGCGGGGCTGGTGGTGGTGTCTTGCCGGCTTCGCCGGAGTCTTCCTTCTTGCCGGCACAGCCTGACAGCAGCGCCATCAGCAACAGGATGGCCACTACACCTGCCATGCGGAATCGGCTGCTTCCCACGCGGTCCCTCATCTTGCCTTCCCCCCGATTCTTCCTGGTCGTCTCGCTGCCGGGCGCG
>JARYMO010000332.1 GCA_029907055.1 Syntrophomonadaceae bacterium
CGCGTGTGGCGGGACGCCCGTGCAGCCCGCTCCGTGCCTTCCGCCTGCCGGCACTGCGTCGACCCGCCCTGCCTGGTTTCCTGCCTGATGAATGTCATCGAACGGGACCCGGGCACGGGCCTGGTGAGGCGGCGGCTGGAGGGCTGCATCGGCTGCCGGGCCTGCATGGTCGCCTGTCCCTTCGAGGCTGCCTTCTATGACAGCGGGGCGGACGTGGTGGTATCGTGCGACCTGTGCGGCGGAGATCCCCAGTGCGTCCGGTACTGCCCGAGCGGGGCGCTGGCGTACGAGGAGCCTGATGCACCCGCCTGGGAAACCCGCCTGGCCCGTGCCCGGCAGGAGGCGGGGACGGAGCCGCGGCAGGAAAGGGGGCGAGCGGTGTGAGGGTGGTCATCGTCGGCAACGGGGTGGCCGCCAACGCGGCGGCCGCGGCCCTGCGCGGCCTGGACGGCAGCGCTGCCATCACCATGGTGGCGGCCGAGCCGCACCCCCTGTACTCCGCCTGCGCCCTGCCCGACGTCATCTCCGGGTGGGTACACAGGGACACGGTGTTCCTCAAGCAGGTCAGGCACTACGAGGAGCAGGGCGTGGAGGTGCGTTGGGGGCAGAGGGTTACCGCGCTGGACCTCGGCGCCCGCCGCGTGGTGCTGGGAGGTGAAGAGCTGCCCTTCGACCGCCTGATCCTGGCCACCGGGAGCCGTCCCCGGCGGCCGGCGGTGCCCGGGGCGGAACTGGCAGGCAACTTCGTGCTCAAGTCGGTGGATGATGCCGATGCCATCATGGCGCACGGAGCGCAGCGGGCGGTGGTGGTGGGTTCGGGCAACGTCGGCATCGAGGTGGCGGAGGCGCTGCACCACCGCGGGGCGCGGGTCACGTTGCTGGAGGCGGAAGCGCACCTCATGCCGCGGGCACTGGATGCTGGTCCGGCCGCCGTGGTCGCCGGACTCCTGCGCGATGAAGGCATCGACGTCCGCACCGGGCAGACGCTGCGCGAGGTGAGCGGGCGCGAGCGGGTGAACGGGTGCCGTACAGACACCCATCACTTCCCGTGCGACACGGTCGTGTGGGCGGTGGGCATGGTGCAGAATGTGGAACTGGCCAGGGAGGCGGGGCTTGCCCTGGGGCCGCTGGGGGGCATCGCGGTGAACCGCTGGATGGAGACCAGTGTGGCGGGGGTATACGCCTGCGGTGACTGCATCCAGAGCTGGGACGCCATCACCGGGCGCCCGCTGCTGAGCCTCCTGTGGCCCAGTGCGCGGCGCCAGGGCCAGGTGGCGGGGGCCAACTGTGCAGGAGCGCGGGTGGCCTACGAGGGGTCAATGAACCTGATGGCGGACGAAGTGGCAGGTAAGCCGCTCATCTCGGTGGGGTGGACCAGCACGGCCCTGGCCGAGGCGGGAGCCCGGGGGTGGGAGAAACGGCGGGAAGGCCAGTGTTGGCGGATGGTGGCGCTCGGAGACCGCCTGGTGGGGTTCCAGGCGGTGGGGGTCATGGCAGGGCTGGGGGCGTTGTGCGGACTGGTGCGCAGCCGGATGCTCCTCAGCGAGTTCTGGCGGGTGGCAGGAGAGCCGAGGCTGGCTGAGCGGGTGCCCTGGCTGCTGCCGGCGGCAGACCTGCTGGCCG
>JARYMO010000333.1 GCA_029907055.1 Syntrophomonadaceae bacterium
GAAAGACCACGTCCAGCACGAAGTTCAGCATCCGTTACCCCTCACGAATTGGTGTCACTGCGCCTCTGCCGGCCCAGCTCCAGCAGGCCCTTCTTCTCCGCCTCCTCGTTCAGCAGCCGGATCTTGCGCACCGCCCCCTCGATGGCGCGGGTCATGCGCGCCGCCACCAGCCACACCTTGCCGGTGGGGTAGGCGTCGGACCAGCCCACCCGGCCCGCCAGCTGGATGAGGGTGGCCTCGTCGAACGCCTCGTGGTCGGCGTAGAGGATGATCATGTTGGTGTGCGGGGCCTGGTCGCCCCGCCGGGTCAGGCTGGTGGTCACCAGCAGCTTGAACTCTCCCCGTACCCAGGCCGCCACCTTGCGGTCCCGCTCGGGGTCCTGCGCGCTGGTGGCCGCCAGCACGCGGTCCAGGTCCTGGACACCGATGGCGCGGAACTCCTCGCCCAGGTAGGCCCCCACCCGCAGCGAGGCCTCGTGGTCGGGGACGATGACCAGCAGCTGCGCCCCGTCCTCCTCCAGCGACTCCCGCACCAGCCCGAACAGGCGGGCCGGCACCTTGCGTTCGCCCTGGATGTCGCTCTCCACCAGCACCCGCGGCACCGGCAGCGGCACCCCGTGGTGGCGCAGCGGCACCATCACCACCTTCACCTCGCCCCGCTGCGCCCGCGCGTACAGCGCCGGCTCGGGGGTGGAGGTGATGAAGATGAACTTGCCCTCGTTCTTGCGGGCCCGCCGCAGCGCGTTGACCATCATCTCGCTGGCCCGGTGGGGGAATGCCTCTGCCTCGTCCAGCACCACCAGGTCGAAGTTCTTGTAGTACTTGAGGGCCTGGAAGGTGGAGGCCAGCACGATGTCCGGGTTCTTCTGCACCCTGGCCGGCCGCGCCTGCAGCGCCGCCACGCTCACCCCCGGGAAGGCCTGGTTGAGGCGCCAGGCCAGTTCCTCCGTCATTTCCTTGCGCGGCACCCCTACCAGTACCCGGCCGCCCCGCTTCAGCACCTCGCGCATGGCCCCGAAGGCCATCTCGGTGCGCCCGGCGCCGCAGGCAGTCCACACCATGGCCTCGGTCAGGCTGTCCCGGCGCACGAAGCGGGCCAGGGTCTCGAAGGCCTCGTACTGCGACACGCTGAAGGAGATGTCCAGGTTGAGGCGCACGCTGCGCACGTAGTTCTCCTCCACCCGCGTGCGGGCGGGGGCGGCGTACAGCGCCTCGCAGGGGGTGGACTCGCCCAGCATCAGGCAGCCCTCGCAGAAGTAGCACTCGCGCCGTCCAACTTGGCAGAAGGCGCGCTTGATGCGGTCGTTGTGCCCGCAGCGGTTGCAGGCCATGGTCTCGCCGCTGATCTTCACCGCCGGCACCCGCAGGATGGTGCCGCGCAGGGTCATCAGGTGCAGCAGCATGTCCAGGTTCTCCAGGTCGGTGCCGCTCTCCCGCAACCGGCGCTCGATCTCCCGCCGGTAGTAAATGCGGCCCTGCAGGATACCCTCCAGCACGTCCTCGTAGCGGTGGAGGGAGAAGTAGTCGATGCTGGCCCCGCTGTCGCTCACGTACAGCGGCTGCTCCAGGAAGGACTCCAGCCCCAGCCTCTGCAGCTCCCGCCGCACCTGGCGG
>JARYMO010000334.1 GCA_029907055.1 Syntrophomonadaceae bacterium
GTCAATGAAGGCCCGGTCGGCGGCGAACGAGGGCACCACGTCCTTGGTGTAGCGCTCCATGTCGAACACGGCCCCGGTCTCCGTGTTGACCCACTGCCCGGTCTGGGGGTCGAAGGCGAAGTCGGCCGTCCGCCCGGTGTGGTCCACCTGCACCGTCATGATCTCCCCGCCCGCGCCGGTGTCCTGGGCGGCCAGCTGGTTGATGCGGCCGTTGAGGTAGGCGATGTACTCCTCGTACTGCGCGTGCAGTTCCTGGGCCCGGGGGTCGTTGGGGTCTGCCGACTTGCGCGATTCTTCCAGGTTCTTCAGCCACTCGTCCCGTTCTGCCTCCAGCCGGGACTTTTCGTCGCCCTCGCCGCTGAGCGTGACATCGCTGACCGCGGCCGCCGGTGGCTCCCCGTCCTCACCCTGCGGCGACACCAGCTCCTGGTCGACTTCCTCCTCGTAGTACGCACCCGCGCCATCCCCGCCCGCCGCCGGGGTATAGTCGGCCCCGCCCGGCCGCTCGTTGTCCCCCACCGAGTACGGGTCATCGTCGGGGTTGTCCGTGTTGGCCAGGGCCTCCGCCATCATCGCCCAGGCCTTGGCCTCCTTCTCGTCGTAAAGCCCCTGCCCCAGCGACTTGTTGGCATCGGCCATGGCCTGCTCGCCCACCGAAAGCTTGGGCTTCTTTTCCGCCTTCGGTTTCAGCAGCCCCTGTATGACGTGGGCAGCCAGGGCCGCCAACGGCGGGAACAGGACGCCGGTTGCCGCCTGCACGGGTGAGGCCGGCCCGGGCAGGTTGCCCACTGAGCCGGTGCGCGCCCCCAGTGCCGCCGCCACGTAGGCAGGCAGGTCAGCGTGGGTCATGCTGCCGCTGCCCACGATGCGGTAGGTGTTGAAGTCGTTGCCGTACTTGCCACTGACCCTCTGGTAGGTGCCCTGCCCATTGATGGTCAGACGCGGCTGCAGTCCGGGCAGTTTTTCCAGGGTGACCGCCACTACTGCCCCTACCTGTGCCTTGTAGGGCAGGTTCCTGAGATCGGTGGCCATGCGCACCGTGCCCTGCACGCGCTCCTCCTCGCGGCTGGTGACTTCGCACAGCTGCGAGAACGGGACCCCTTCGTACCTCCCCACCAGTTCCAGGCTCTCGCCGCGGTCGAGGACCGAGAGCTCAAACCCCTTGAGGCTGAAGGTACTGCCCCCCTCTGCCACCGGACCCGCCAGCGTACTGGTCTTGAACACCTCCAGGTCCACCGCGTACCGGCCCGTGAAATCGAACTGCTGCGGCGGCGCCGGCACCGCCTCCACCGCGAACTCGGGCCAGCCCCTGGCATCGCGCGTCACCACCGCCGGGTCCGACAGGACCATGCTGTAGGTGCCTGCCGGCACCACCAGGCCGGGAGCTGCCACCCAGGCGCCGTTGGCCACGCCGGCCAGTACCGCCCCTTGCACCCGGAAGGTCCCCCACACCTTGCCCTGCGCGTCGCGGATGCTGAGCGTCCCCGGTGCTGCCCCTCTGCCCCCGTTCAAGGTGTTGAACACGATGCGGTTCAGCTGCACCGGTTCCTGGAAGGTGACCTGTGCCGTCCGCGGGGCTGCCTGCCCGCCACGGTTGCCGCCGGATGCCTGCCC
>JARYMO010000335.1 GCA_029907055.1 Syntrophomonadaceae bacterium
GGAGGCAACGAGCAGCGCACGCGCTCCTGCGAGCGGTGCGGGGGGTTGCAGGACGGGAACGGTGGGGCGCCGGCACACGCCGTGCCGGGAGGGTACGGCGAGCCGGGGGAGGGAGTGAGCAGAGTGACCAGCAGGGCCGCAGTCGATGCGTTCATTGCCGGCCGGACCCTGGCAGTGGCAGGTGCCAGCGCCGACCCCAGGAAATTCGGCAACCTGGCGTACCGCGAACTGAAGAAAAAGGGGTACCGGGTGCTGGCGGTCAACCCGAGGGGCGGGAAGGTGGACGGGGACCCGGTCTACCGGTCGCTGGCAGAACTCCCGCTGCCGGTTGACGGCCTGCTGATTGTCGTGCCGCGCCGCGTGGCGCCCGAGGTGGTGCGGGAGGCGGCGGTAGCCGGTATCCGGCGGGTGTGGCTCCAACAGGGTGCCGACTCGACTGCGGCCCTGGAGGCCTGCCGGGAAGCCGGCCTGGAGTGCGTGTCAGGCGAGTGCATTCTGATGTTCGCGCCTCCGGTCAGGTCGGTTCACGCCCTGCACCGGCTGGTGTGGGGGTGGCTGGGGCGCCTGCCGCGCGAAACCAGGGAGTGAGGACCTGCCATGACCACCAGCGGGGAGCAGGGCGCTCCCGTCATCGAGGCCCGGGAGCTGACCAAGCGCTTCGGTGAACTGACGGCAGTCGACCGCGTGTCGTTGGAGGTCAGGGAGGGCGAATGCGTGGGGCTGCTCGGCCCCAACGGCGCCGGCAAAACCTCCTTCGTGCGAATGGTGTACGGCTTTTCGCCAGTCAGCGGGGGAACGCTCCGGGTCTTCGGCCTGGACGTGTCCTCGCACGCGCGCGCCATCAAGGCGCGTATCGGGGTGGTGCCGCAGGAGGACAACCTGGACCCGGTGCTCACCGTGGAGGAGAACCTCAGGGTGTACGCTGGCTACTTCCGCCTGGGTGAAGAGGAGGCGGCAGCGCGGGCCCGCGAGATACTCGAGTTCGTTGACCTGGCCGAACGGGCCGACGAGCAGGTGGAGGTGCTTTCCGGGGGGTTGAAGCGGCGCCTGGCACTGGGACGCGGCCTCATCAACCGTCCGCACCTCCTGCTGCTGGACGAGCCCACCACCGGGTTGGACCCCTTCGCGCGCCACCTGGTATGGCAGCGCCTGCGCCGACTCAAGGAGGGCGGTACCACCATGCTGCTCACCACCCACTACATGGAGGAGGCGGCCCAGTTGTGCGACCGCGTGGTCATCCTGTACGAGGGGCGCATCGTGGAACAGGGCCCGCCGGGAGAGCTGGTGCACCGTCACGCGGGCAAGGAGGCGCTGGAGCTGGGAGTTCCCGACCCTGACCGCCAGCGGCTGCTGCGGGCCGGACACTCTCTCATCCGGGGGCAGCAGGCCATCGGCGAGGACCTGGTACTGTACACTGACCGCGGCCTGGAACTGCTGGAGGTGCTGTGCCGCAGGGCGGAGGAGGAGGGCATCCCCCTGCGCTCCCGGGGCTTGCGTCCCTCCAACCTGGAGGACGTCTTCCTCATGCTGACGGGAGCCCGCCTGGGCGGAGGTGACGGCGGGCACGACGGGGGACGGGAAGGGGGATCGGCGTGGGGTTGAGGGACTTCC
>JARYMO010000336.1 GCA_029907055.1 Syntrophomonadaceae bacterium
GGTGTACGAGCGCCCCGGCCGCCTCATCTCCACCTCCGAAACCGCGAAGTGGGGGTTGTCTTCGATGGCGATACGGACCATCCGGTAGCGGTAGTCGCCTTTGACCACCGGGCCCGCTTCCTTGTGCGGGGGGCGGGCAGCCGGCACGAAGATGACCCTGTCCAGCCGGGCCTCGTAGTGGGCACACTCTGCCAGCACCAGGTGTCCGTGGTGAATGGGATCGAAGGTACCTCCCAGCAGGCCGATGCGCTTCACGCTCTCCCCTCCGCTGCCCGGGGGCTACATGCTACCGTCATTATGCCAGATGGCAACGGGGAAGGAAAGCAGGGGGCCCAGCGCCCGGGGCGTTGGTTTCCCCGCCTTCCCCGCTCTGTAGTATAATAGGGAGGACTATCGGATGCGGGGAGAGAAGCATGCTGAGGGACATCAGGGTGAGCTTTCACAACCGGGGCCTGCGCAGCTTCATCGCAGTCGACCTGTGCGGGGAGTGCCCGCGCCAGGATGACAAGGGGTGCTGCGGGTTCTACTCCCCGGTCTTCTACCCCCTCGATCTCGCCTGGCTCACGCTGCACCGACCGGGAATGGTGGACCAGCTGTTCCGCCTCCCCCGTCTGACCGTGCTGGACTCCTCGGTGACGGTGAATTCCCTCCCCGATGCCGAGGGGGGGTTCCGCTGCCAGTTCCACTCCCGCCAGGGCGGTTGCTGCCTGCCCATTGACCTGCGGGAGTCGGTGTGCCGCCACTTCGTGTGTCCCGGCGTTGGCTGGTGGGAAGAGCCCGCACTGGCAGCGTGGAAGGAGTTCTTTGACCGCCTGGCCGACTACGAGATTGCTCTCAACCAGGACATCGCACGCCGGCTGGCAGCGCGCGGGCTGAGCCTGCGCGAGCCGGCCCAGCGGCAGGCGTTCGTGGAGCAGGCCACTGAGCTCTACCTGCGCCTGTCCCGGCCGACGCCTGATTTCATCGCCGCTCAGCCCACCCGGTGCGAAGCAGTGGTGCGGCGTCGGCTACGCTTCGGCCAGGACTGGCCGCTGTGAGCTTTGCGGCCTGTCCCGCACATCTTGCTGCCGGCCCCCGCCAGAGGGCCCGGCAGGACACGCGAAAGGAGAACGATGGACGTGATTGACTGGAGCCGCAACCGGAGGATGCTGGACAACGTCCTGGAAGCCGTCGGCCAGACGCCGCTCATCCGCCTCAGCCGGCTGGGGGCAAGCGTGAAACCGGTGCTGGCGGTCAAGTTGGAGTACACCAACCCCAGCGGCAGCCTCAAGGACCGCGTGGTGTACCGCATCGTGGAAGAAGCAGAGCGCCGGGGGGAACTGAAACCGGGCATGACGCTGCTGGAAGGCACAACCGGCAACACCGGCATCTCCACGGCCATGGTGGGTGCGGCCAAAGGCTACCCGGTCGTCATCGTCATGCCGGAGGGCATGAGCGAGGAACGCAAGAAGACCATCCGCGCCTATGGCGCGCAGCTGGTGCTGACGCCGGGGGCGGAGTCAGACGTGGACCTGGTGCTGGAGGAGGTGGAGCGCCTCAAGCACACCATCCCCGGGGGGGTGTTCCAGGTAGGGCAGTTCGTGCGCGCGGAGAACGTGCTGTGC
>JARYMO010000337.1 GCA_029907055.1 Syntrophomonadaceae bacterium
TTCTTCCGCCTGCAGCTGGCCGGGGAGCGCACCTGGGAGGTGTTCCTGGACCTGGAGACGGGCGACTGGCACCTCTACAAGATCTACGACTAGGGGGGAGGCCCCTTGTTCATCCACCTCCACACCCACAGTGCCTTCTCCTTCCTGGACGGAGGCAGTCCCATCGACAGCCTGGTGGCGCGGGCAGCCGAGCTGGGCATGCCGGCGCTGGCCCTCACCGACCATGACAACCTGTGCGGTGCGGTCAAGTTCCATGCCCTGGCGCGGCAGCATGGCATCAAGCCGGTGCAGGGGGTGGAGGTGACGCTGGCCGGCGGCCATCACCTCACCCTGCTGGCCCGCGGTCCGGAGGGGTACCGCAGCCTGTGCCGCCTGCTCACCCGCGCCCACCTGGAACACCCGCGGCGCCGGCCGCAGGTCACGCCCGCCAACCTGCAGGAGAACAGCCACGGGCTCATCGCCCTCTCCGGCTGCCGCCGGGGCCAGGTGCCGGGGCACATCCTGGCCCGCCGCTACCAGCAGGCCCGCCAGGCCGCCCGGGAGTACCTGCAGGTATGGGGGCGGGAGGGGTTTTTCCTGGAGCTGCAGGACCCCTACCTGCCCGGCAATACCCACCTCAACGCCCGGCTGGCGGAGCTGGGAGAGGAGCTGGGGGTGGGGCTGGTGGCCACCAACAACGTGCACTACACCTGGCCGGATGAGTTCCGGGTCCACGATATCCTCACCTGCGTGCGCACCCTCACCCGGGTGCACGAAGTCCACCCGGAGCGGCCGCTGAACGGGGAGAACTACCTGAAGACGGCAGAGCAGATGGAGGAACTGTTCCAGCGCTACCCCCAGGCCCTGGCCAACACCTGGCGCATTGCCGAACAGTGCAGCCCGGCGCTGGACCTGGAATCCCCCCACTTCCCCCGCTTCCCCCTGCCGGCAGGACAGACGGCGGCAGGGCGGCTGGAGGAGCTCACCCTGGCCGGAGCTGCCGCCCGCTACGGCAGCGTGGGGCGGGAGGTGCGCGAGCGCCTGCGCCACGAGCTGGACATCATCAACGCCCTGGGCTACGCTGACTACTTCCTGGTGGTGGAGGATATCGTCCGCTTCGCCCGCGGCCGCGGCATCCGCTTCGCCGGGCGCGGCTCGGCGGCCGACTCGCTGGTGGCCTACTGCCTGGGCATCACCGAGGTGGACTCCCTGGCCCGGGGGCTGCTGTTCGAGCGCTTCATGAGCCTGGAGCGGGCCCAGAAGCCGGACATCGACATCGACTTCGACGCCCGTTACCGGGACGAGGTGGCCCGCTACGTCTACCGGCGCTACGGGGACGAGCACGTGGCCAGCGTCTGCACCTACAACACCTTCCGGGCCCGTTCAGCCCTGCGCGACCTGGGCAAGGCGCTGGGGCTGGCGGAAGAGGAGATCGGCCCGCTGGCCCGCCGGCTGCCCTGGGTGCACGCCGACCGCATCCGCCAAGCCCTGGAGCGGCTGCCGGAGCTGCGGGGCAGCGCCCTGGAGGGGGAGCGCTTCGCGCTGCTGCTGGAGCTGTGCGAGAAGGTGGCCGGCTTCCCCCGCTTCCTGGGCACCCACCTGGGAGGGCTGGTCATCAG
>JARYMO010000046.1 GCA_029907055.1 Syntrophomonadaceae bacterium
ATGGTGCGCCCGGGAGGACTCGAACCCCCGGCACGCGGTTTAGGAAACCGCTGCTCTTTCCTCCTGAGCTACGGGCGCCCAAAAATCAACGCGATGTTCGAACTCGCTGCCCGAACATCCCCTCGGCTATGGCAGGTACATGGCGCGCCCGGCAGGATTCGAACCTGCGACCTCCAGATTCGTAGTCTGTTACTCTATCCAGCTGAGCTACGGGCGCATGCCTGACTGCGAACAAGGAAATGGCGGAGAGAGTGGGATTCGAACCCACGAAGCGGGATTTGGCCCGCTTAATCGCTTAGCAGGCGACCGCCTTCGACCTACTCGGCCATCTCTCCGCGCGGGCGTGCTACTGGCGGAGGAGGTGGGATTCGAACCCACGGAACCCTGCCGGGTTCAACGGTTTTCAAGACCGCCTCCTTAAACCGCTCGGACACCCCTCCCGAAGGGGACCCCCCTTCAAGTGCAATTTGAAGTATAACACAGCCGGCGAAGCCTTGTCAACGCGCCTGCGCCGCCATCGCCCGCCGTTACGGGCATCTCGCCGTCACTCCTCCCGCTGGGGGCCTGCTGGAATAACCTCCATCCCCGCCATGTAGGGCCGCAATGCCGTCGGGATGATCACCGACCCATCCTCTTGCTGGTAGTTCTCCAGGATGGCGGCCACCGTCCTTCCCACCGCCACCCCGGAGCCGTTGAGGGTGTGCACGAACTGGGGTCTGGCCTTGGCATCAGGTCGATAGCGGATATTGGCACGGCGGGCCTGGAAGTCTTCGCAGTTGGAGCAGGAGGAAATCTCCTTGTAGTCCTGGTAGCTGGGCAGCCAGACTTCCAGGTCGTAGGTCTTGGCGGCCGAGAACCCCATGTCACCAGTGCACAACACCACCACGCGGTAGGGTAGTTCCAGCGCCTGCAGGACCTGTTCCGCATCGCGTGTAAGCTTTTCCAACTCGTCGTACGACTGCTCCGGCGTGGTGAGCTTGACCAGCTCCACCTTGTTGAACTGATGCTGTCGGATTACGCCCCGCGTGTCCCGCCCGTGGGATCCGGCTTCGGCACGGAAACAGGCGGTGTAGGCGGTGAGGTACATGGGGAGTTGGGAGGCACTGAGGATCTCGTCCCGGTAGAGATTGGTAAGAGGAACCTCCGCCGTCGGCACCAGGTAGAGATCCCGGTCTTCCAGCTTGAACATGTCCTCGGCGAACTTGGGCAGTTGCCCGGTCCCCATCATGCACGCCGACGTGACCATGAAAGGGGGGAAGACCTCCCGGTAGCCATGGCGGTCGACGTGCATGTCGAGCATGAAGTTGATCAGCGCACGTTCAAGACGGGCCCCCAGGCCCTTGTACACAGTGAACCGAGCCCCCGAGAGCTTGGCGGCCCGCTCGAAATCAAGGATGTCCAGGGCCGGGCCCAGGTCCCAGTGCGGCAGCGGGACGAAGTCGAACTGGCGCGGGGTTCCCCAGCGCCTTACCTCCACGTTGTCAGCGTCCCCACTGCCCCGCGGCACCGATGAGTGAGGCAGATTAGGCAGACGCAACAGAATCTCCGCCGCGCGTGCCTCGAGCTCCTCGATCTGCGTATCCAGCTCCTTGATACGGACTCCCGTGTCGCGGACGCGTGCCTGCAGCTCCGTGGTGTCCTGGCCCGACCGCTTCAGAGCGGCCACCTCGGAGGACGCTCGATTGCGAAAACTCTTTAGCTCGTCAGCCCTGGCCTGCAACGCGCGCCGCTGCTCATCCAGGCGCAGGAATTCATCCAGGCTGCCCTCCAGCCCCCGACTGCGCAAGGCAGCTTCCACCTCGTCGGGTTTCGCCCGCACCATTCTGGCATCCAGCACCACCATTCCCCCTTTCCCGTGGCTCAGCGGAACCGCACCAGGTGCACCTTCACGATGCCGTCCACCGCCCGCAGGCGAGCCAGGGTCCGCTCGTCAACCTCCCCGTCCACATTGACGACCATCAGGTTCATACTGCCCTTGCTCCCTACTCGCATCATGGAGATGTTGATGCCGGCCTTGCCAAGCTCGGTGGTAAAGGGACCGATGACCCCGGGGCGATCCTCGTTGATGGCAATGAGCACGTTGCCCACCGGGAACATGTCGGTTTCGAAGTCGTTGATCTCCACGATGTAGGGACGCCCGGCGCCAGTCAGGGTGCCGGCCACCTGGAGATCGTGGCCACGGTTGAACACCTTTGCCGAGATGAGATTGACGTAGCCCTTCACCTGCTTCTCTTCCTTGCGCTCGAATACCTTGATGCCTCGCTCATCGGCCTTGATGCGAGCGTTGACGTAGTTGACCTTCTCGGACATCACTCCAGACAGCAGTCCCTTGAGGAACGCGATGGTGAGCAGACCGGTCTCCTGCTGGGCGATATCCCCGGAGAACGACAGCTCTATCCGGTCAACGGGCGAGCGTTCCATCTGGTAGTAGAGGCTGCCCATCTTTTCCGCCAGCTCGATGTAAGGACTGAGCACCTCGAGCTCGGAGCGCAGCACGGTGGGGAGGTTGACCACATTGGGCACCAATTCCCCCCTGAGGCCCTTGATGACTTGTTCCGCGATCGTCACCCCCACCCTGCGCTGGGCCTCCACGGTATCAGCACCCAAGTGGGGTGTGACCACCACGTTCTTAAAGGCGAACAAGGGGTTCTGGCGCGCCGGCTCTTCTTCGAAGACATCCAGGCCCGCGCTCCCCACTTTTCCGCTCTTGAGTGCCTCGACCAAGGCGGCTTCACTGATTATGCCGCCCCGTGCACAGTTGACTACCCGCACCCCGTCCTTGGCCATCGCGAACTCGCGCGCCCCGATCATGCCCATGGTCTCCTCGTTGCGGGGCGTGTGCACGGTGATGATGTCCGCTTCCCTCACCAGCTCCTCCAGGGTTTCTTTCTTCTCGGCCCCGAAGCGCTCGAAGCGTTCATCAGGAATGTAGGGGTCGTACGCGATAACCCGGGTTCCGAATGACTTGACGCGCGTCGCGACCATCGAGCCAATCCGACCCAGACCCACGATGCCCACCGTCTTGCCGTACAGTTCCATGCCGCGGAACGGCTTGCGATCCCAGTTGCCAGCCTTCAGAAACGCGTTCGCTTCGGCGGTGTGGCGCAGCGAACACAGCATCAGGGCCATGGTCTGCTCGGCTGCCGAGATGGTATTGCTGTCCGGCGTATTCGCCACGACAATCCCACGGCGGGTGCAGGCATGTACGTCGATGTTGTCGATGCCGTTTCCGGCCCTGCCTACCATCTTCAACCTGGTGCCGGCCGCCACCAACTCTTCGTCCACTTGGGTGACGCTGCGCACGATGAGTGCGTCGTAGTCCTTGATGATATTCAGCAGCTCGGCCCTTCCAATTCCGTCGCGGTAATCGACCTCCAGCTCCGAGCGCAACATGGCCAGTCCTTCCTCGGCGATGCGCTCGCTCACCAGGACCCGGTGCTTCTTGGTCATCTATCGCCCCTCCTCGTTCATCAGAACGCGCTGCGCGGCGGTGACTCCCGCTCCCAGCTTCACTTCCTGCCCCAACCCGGCCAGCACCATTTCCAGTGCCGCCAACACCGCCAACAAGTCAAGGTCGCGGACATAGCCCAGGTGACCGATGCGAAAAATCACGTCGTCCAGCGCCTGCTGCCCCCCGGCCACCACGACGTCAAAACGGTCACGCAGGGCCTTGCGGATGCGGTTGGCCCCCAGACCGGGCGGAGCAACCACCGCGGTGAGCGCTGCGGAGGCCACCTCGTCGGACGCCAGCAACTGCAACCCCATGGCCTTCACCCCCGCTCTCACCATCGAGCGGTAGCGGGCATGGCGGGCAATGACTCCGTCTATCCCTTCCGCGTCGATGAGCCGCAGCGACTCCCGCAGGCCGTAGTACAGGCTCAGGGCAGGGGTATACGGGGTCTGCCCTTTGCCGAGATAGTTCAGTGCCGACTGCAGGTCCCAGTAGTAGCGAGGATTGGTACACGCCCGACTGGCTTCCATCGCCCGGGAGCTCACCGCCACGAACGCCAGTCCTGGCGGCAGCATGAATGCCTTCTGTGATCCGCTCACCACCACGTCCAGTTGCCAGGCGTCGGTCTGCAGGTCCATCGCCCCCAGCCCGCTGACCGCGTCAACCATGAACAGCGCCGGATGGTCGGCGGCCGCGGCGCGAATTGCCCTGATATCGTTGACTACCCCAGTCGAGGTTTCGTTGTGCGTTACCAGTATCGCTCTGATCTCATGCCGGCGATCGGCCTGCAGGCGCTCCCGCACCGCCTCGGCATCGGCTGCCTGGCCCCATGGAAACGACAGCCGCTCCACCCGCGCACCGAACCGCTCAGCGATGGAGGCGAACCGATCCCCGAAGACGCCTATGGATACCGCCAGCACCCTCTCGCCGGGCGAGATGAAGTTGACCACCGCCGCTTCCATGGCTCCCGTGCCCGCGGCTGGAAAGATTACCACCTGGTTGCGCGTCTTGTAGACGCCCTTGACCCCCTCGGTCACCTCCTCCAGCAGGGCCTTGAATTCCGGCCCACGGTGATTGACCATCGGCGTTGCCAGCGCCCGCAACACGCTGGCTGGAACCGGGGTGGGCCCGGGCAACATGAGGTATTGCTGTTCGGCCGACATTCGCTTTCTCCCCCTCCACGCTTGGCAAAAATACAAATACCCCTCATCCACCGGTCAGGGACGAGAGGTATTCCCGCGTTGCCACCCTCATTGGCTGCGCACGCCGGCAGCCCACTTCATTGTGTCGGCGATAACGGTGCCACCGAACCTGCTCATCGCAGTCAGCTCCGCGGGCGGATTCGGCCGTCGCCTGCGCTGGTTCGCACCTCCCACCAGCTCTCTTCCCCAGGTACGCGGCGTACTTCTCCCCTTCATTGCCTTTGCGTATGAAGCTAGCTGTTATTATAGTACAGGTCGTCGGGGCTCCGCAAGCGTTTTCTCTTCGCCTCAGATCATGCTCAGGAAGAACTCGTGCACGCTCAGGTCATTGGTCAACTCTGGATGGAAGGCCACTGCCAGCAGCTTGTGCTGTTTCACCGCCACGATCTTTCCGTCCAACTCCGCCAGCAGCTCCGCTTCTCCCCATATGCGCTCTGCGTACGGCGCGCGAATAAACACGCCATGCACCAGTCGCGGAATGCCCCTCAGCGAGAGATCTGCCTCGAAGCTCTCCACCTGGCGGCCGAACGCGTTGCGGCGCACCGCCATGTCCATCAGCCCGAGCCGATACTGTCCACTGTCGATGATCTCCTTGGCCAGCAATATCATCCCTGCGCAAGTTCCGAAAACCGGCATCCCCGCCCGGGCTTTCTCCCTGACCAGGTCCCCGAGTCGGAAATCCACCAGCAAGCGGCCGATGGTGGTGCTCTCCCCTCCCGGCAGAATGAGGGCGTCGATGCGTTCGAGGTCATCTGCGCTGCGGGTCCTTACTGCTTCACACCCCAGCCGGGCCAGCACCTGCTGGTGCTCCAGGAAGGCGCCCTGGAGGGCCAGGACCCCGATACGTCGCTTACCACCCACGGTCCTGCATCCTTTCCGTCGGCACCAGGGTCTTGATGTCGATGCCCGGCATGGCCTCGCCGAGATCTCGCGAAACCTCCGCCAGCACCTTGGGATCGTCGAAGTAGGTGGTGGCCGCCACGATAGCACGCGCGCGGCGCAGGGGATCCTTGGACTTGAATATCCCTGATCCCACGAAGTTGCCGTCCGCTCCCAGCTGCATCATCAGGGCGGCGTCAGCCGGCGTGGCGATGCCCCCGGCGGCAAAATTGACTACCGGGAGTTTTCCAGTTTCGGCCACTTCCACCACCAGTTCGTAAGGGGCCTGCAGTTCTTTGGCGGCTGTCATCAGCTCGTCCTTAGGAAGCGAGGCCAGCCAGCGGATCTCACCTGCAACCTGTCGCATGTGCCGCACGGCTTCCACTACGTTCCCGGTGCCCGGCTCTCCTTTCGTACGAATCATGGCCGCGCCCTCACCGATACGGCGAAGCGCCTCCCCCAGGTTCCTCGCACCACACACGAAGGGAACGCGGAACAGCGTCTTGTCCACGTGGAACTTCTCGTCCGCCGGGGTAAGTACTTCGCTCTCATCAATGTAGTCGATGCCAAGCTCTTGAAGTATTTGCGCTTCCACAAAATGACCGATGCGGCACTTGGCCATCACTGGAATGGTGACGGATTCCATGATCTTGAGGATGACTGTCGGGTCTGCCATCCTGGCCACCCCGCCCGCGGCCCGGATGTCGGCGGGAACGCGTTCCAGCGCCATTACTGCACAAGCCCCGGCTTCTTCCGCGATCTTGGCCTGCTCCGGGGTGGTGACGTCCATGATGACCCCACCCTTGAGCATCTGGGCCAACCCTTTCTTCACCGCGAAGGTCCCTTTCTCCGCCATGCCGTTCCCCCCAATTTCCCGTTTCTCACTCATTCTAGCCCACCGCACCGGGTTTGACAACGCGGCCGCCGGGACGTGCGGAACCGGGACCTCTCGGCCCCGGTTCCGCGTGCCTAGCCCTTACACGGGAGCCCCCGTCGCTCAGTTCTCGTCATCGGAACGGAAACGGGCAATAGAGACAATGCGGTCATTTGGTTCGCAACGCATGACCAGCACACCCCGAGAGTAGCGCTTCTGCCGTGAAACGTCCTCGACCCGCAAGCGAATGACGATGCCGGCGCTGGTGAGGGCGACGAACTCCTCTTCCGGGAACACCACCTTGCCTGCCACCGCTCTGCCGTTCTTGGGTGTCACGTCGATGGTCTTGAGTCCCTTGCCCCCCCGTCTCTGCACTCGCATCTCGCTGAGGGCGGTTCTCTTGCCGTACCCGTGCTCGGTGACCAGCAAGAGTTCTCCTCCCTCCTGGTGCTTGTCCACCGCGATGACCTCGTCGTCAGGGTCCAGGGAGATGCCGCGCACCCCCGTGGCGTCACGTCCCATCGCCCTTACGTCTGCCTCGTCAAAGGTGATGGACTGGCCGCGGGCAGTCACCAGGATAATCCAGTCACCGCGCTCGATCTTCTTCACCCCTACCAGCTCGTCGCCCTCCCGCAGCCTGACCGCGCGAATGCCGATACGGCGGATCTGCCGGAACTCGCTGATGGGCACCTTCTTCACCAGGCCATGGCGGGTGGCCATCATCAGGTCGTGCTGGGAATCAAACTCGTTCACCGGGATGACGGTGGTCACCTTCTCCTGGGCTTCCAGGTTGAGAAGGTTGACGAGCGAGGTACCCCGGGCCTGCCGCGAGGCCTCCGGGATACGGTAGGCTTTGAGGGAGTAGACCCTTCCCGCACTGGTGAAGAACAGCAAGGTGGAGAGGCTGGTGGTTACCAGTATCTCGGTCGCGAAGTCCTCGGCCCGGGTAGTGGTCCCCGTCACCCCTCGCCCCCCACGCCGCTGGCTCCGGTAGGTGGAGAGCGGTTGCCGTTTGACGTAGCCCCGGTTGGTCAGGGTGACGACAATGCTCTCGTCCTGGATGCAGTCCTCGTGCGCCAGGTTTTCCTCTTCCTCAATGATTTCGGTACGGCGTTCGTCGCCGTAGCGGGCCCGGATGTCGGCAAGGTCGCTCTTGATGATTGACAGCACTCGTTCGGGACGGGAAAGAATATCCTGGAGGTCGGCGATGCGGGCCACCAAGTCCTCGTACTCCGCATCCAGTCGACTCCGCTCCATACCGGTGAGTTGACGCAGGCGCATCTCTACGATGGCCTCGGCCTGGACCTGGCTCAGCTCGAAGCGCTGCGCCAGCCGCTCCCTGGCGGCGCGCACGTCGGGGGCGCCGCGTATCACGCCGATGACCTCGTCCAAGTGGTCCAGCGCCACCCGCAGCCCCTCCACCAGGTGGAGGCGTTCCTGGGCCAGACCCAACTCGTGGCGGCTACGGCGACGGATGACTTCCTGGCGATGCTCCAGGTAGTGGTTCAGCAACTGCCTCAGGGTGAGCACCCGCGGCTCGCCATCCACCAGCGCCAGCATGTTGATACCGAAGGTGTCCTGCATCTGGGTATTGCGATAAAGCGTGTTGAGCACTACCTGAGGCGCTGCCTCGCGCCGCAGTTCGATGACAATACGCATTCCCCGGCGATCTGACTCGTCACGCAGGTCCGCAATGCCGTCGATTTTCTTCTCCTTCACCAGCTCCGCGATCTTCTCCACCAGACGTGCCTTGTTGACCATATAGGGGATCTCGGTCACCACCAGGCTCTGGCGACCGCCTTTTCGCTCCTCGACAGCACACCGGGCCCTCACCGTGATGGTGCCCTTCCCTGTCAGGTACGCTTCCCGGATGCCCCTCTTGCCCACGATCATGGCCGCAGTAGGAAAGTCCGGGCCTTGCACGAGCTGGAGGAGGTCTTCGTTGCTTATGTCCGGATTGTCGATAATGGCGGTGAGCGCATCGACCACTTCCCGCAGATTATGCGGCGGGATGTTGGTCGCCATGCCCACAGCGATGCCAGTCGAGCCGTTCAGCAGCAGGTTGGGGATGCGAGCTGGCAGCACCACCGGTTCCGTGCGGGAATCGTCGTAGTTGGGCCTGAAAGGGACCGTGTCCCGCTCAATGTCCCGGAGCATCTCCACTGCCAGCGGGGCCATGCGGGCCTCCGTGTAACGCATGGCAGCCGCGGCATCACCGTCGACCGAGCCGAAGTTACCGTGTCCGTCCACCAGCGGGTAGCGCATAGAAAAATCCTGCACCAGGCGTACCATCGCATCATAGACTGCCGCATCTCCGTGGGGGTGGTACTTCCCCAGCACCTCGCCGACCAGGTTGGCCGACTTGCGGTGGGGTTTGTCCGGTGTCATGCCCTGCTCGTGGAGCGCGTACAGGATGCGCCGGTGGACCGGCTTGAGGCCGTCCCGCACGTCTGGCAGGGCCCGGGACATGATGACGCTCATGGAGTAGTCAAGGAACGACTTGCGCACTTCCTTCTCGATGTCAATTGGCACTACCCTCGTACTGCTGTTCAACTCGTCCTATCCTCCTGTTGCAGGGTCGACACGACTCACCCTTGACCCGCCCGCCGCACCGCTCACCCCGGGGTCCCTCTACTCCCCCAGCGCCAGCGAGTCAACAATCAGATTCGCGGTGCGCCTGAACTCATCGAATCTGCCCGCCTCTGCGGCACACGTCACCGCGACGGCACGCTCACGGTGTATGGTGCATAACTGTTCGAACTTCAGCAACAGGTATCCCTGCTTGGACGTAAAGCGGATGCGCAGGGCAGGGTGCCCGGCGAGCACCGCTTCTTCAACCGACTGCAGTTCGTACCCCGGCAATATCTTCCGCTCCCGTTCCACCATCTCCTGCACGTAGTCCTGCAGCGAGCAAGGGGTCTGGGCCGCGAGGTCCTGCACCGTGACGTTGACGCTGGCCGCGAAGGCTTCTCCCGCAGTGCGGGTCGGCGGCGTAAAGATGACCACCGCGCCCCGCACCTTATCTTTCTTCTTCCATTCGGCGGGGTACATCATGC
>JARYMO010000338.1 GCA_029907055.1 Syntrophomonadaceae bacterium
CTGGCGGTCCTCGATCAGGCGCACCACCCCGCGCGAATCGCAGCCCTTGACGAAGATTCCCACCCGCTGGTGCCCGTCGCGCAAGTCCAGCAGGAACGTGCTCAGGTTGTGAATGCAGTACTGGTCGAACACCAGTCGGTCGGCTTCTTCAGCAGTGCGCACGAAGGCAGGGATGCTCTGGGTGGGGGCAGGCCCCTTGACCCAGCCGTAGACCACGTCCACCTTCTGCTCCTCGAGCAGGCGACGGGCAATGGCCCGCACCGCGGCTGTCAGATCGTTCATCGCGCATCCCTCATCTTTCTGCTGGGGCCGACCTTGCGGACATCCTCCACCACCCGGGTGACGATGTCGGCAAATTTCTGCCCTTCCGAGCCGGAGATCCAGGCCGTGTGGTAGCGTTCGGGCTCGAAGCCCAGGTACTCCAGGAACTGCTTGGTCACCGTGTGCCGACGGCGGGAAAAGTAATTGCCACTACCATAGTGGCAGTCGCCGGGGTGTCACCCGGACACCAGCACCCCGTCCGCACCCTGCCGGAACGCCCGCAGGACGAACTGGGGGTCGATACGCCCCGAGCAGGGAACGCGGATGATGCGCACGTTGGGGGGATACTGCAGGCGGTTCAGCCCTGCCAGGTCAGCCCCCGCGTAGGAGCACCAGTTGCAGGCAAAGGCCACCACCTTGGGTTCCCATTGGCCGGAATCTACAGACACAGCGCGTCCACCTCCGCTACGATTTGTTCATCCGTGAAGCCCCTGAGGTTCAGCGCCCCGGAACGGCAGGCGCCCACGCACGCGCCGCACCCCTGGCACAACCCCTCGTTGATCTGCGCTACCTCGCGTTCCACCTTGTGCCCGTGCACCCATTCCTGGCGGCTCACCATGCTGATGGCCTTGTAGGGGCAGATGGGAACGCAGAACTGGCAGCCGGAACACTTGGCCGGATCCACTTCTGACACCATCGGCTGGGTGGCCAGCTCGGACTTGGAGAACAGGCCGCATACCTTGACGGCCGCCGCGCTGGCCTGCGCCACGGTATCGGGGATGTCCTTGGGCCCCTGGCAGGCGCCGGCCAGGTACACGCCGCCGGTGAACGTCTCCACCGGTTGCAGTTTCGGGTGCGCCTCCTGGAAGAAGCCGTCCTTGTCGGTGGAAAATCCCACCATCTTGGCCATTTCGGCCGAGCCCGCGGCCGGCACCATGGCGGTGGCCAGCACCACCATGTCCACCTCCACCTCGATGGGCATGCCCAGCAGGGTGTCCTCGCTCTTGAGCACCAGGCGGTCGCCGCGGGGATAGATCTTGCTCACCCTCCCGCGGATATACTGCGCCCCGCGGGCCACCGAGCGCTGGTAGAACTCCTCGTAGGTCTTGCCGGCGGTGCGCACGTCCATGTAGAAGACGTAGGCCTGCCCGTCGGGGATCTTTTCCATCACCTGCATCGCGTGCTTGGCGGTGTACATGCAACACGCCCGCGAGCAATAGCTCTTGCCCTTCACGTCGTCGCGCGAACCCACGCACTTGATGAAGGCCACGCTCTGGGGCACTTTGCCGTCCGATGGGCGCACCACTGTGCCACCTGTGAGCCCACC
>JARYMO010000339.1 GCA_029907055.1 Syntrophomonadaceae bacterium
GGTGGTGACGCGGGACCACAAGGTGCAGCGGGACCTGTACTTCGCCATCGTGGACGAGGTGGACTCCATCCTCATCGACGAGGCCCGCACCCCGCTCATCATCTCCGGCGAGGCCGACAAGCCCACCGACCTGTACTACCAGATCGCGCGCTTCATCCCCCGGCTGCAGCCGGAGGTGGACTACAAGGTGGACGAGAAGGCCCACCTGGTGACCCTCACCGACGAGGGGGTGGCCAGGGCGGAGAAGTACTTCAACATCGACAACCTGGGCGACGACCGCTACCTGGAGCTGGCCCACCACATCAACCAGGGCCTCAAGGCGCACGCGCTGATGCGGCGGGACCGCGACTACGTGGTGAAGGACGGCCAGGTCATCATCGTTGACGAGTTCACCGGCCGCCTGATGTTCGGCCGCCGCTACAGCGACGGGCTGCACCAGGCCATCGAGGCCAAGGAAGGCGTGAAGATCGAGCGGGAGAGCCAGACCCTGGCCACCATCACCTTCCAGAACTACTTCCGCCTCTACGAGAAGCTGGCGGGCATGACCGGCACCGCCGCCACCGAGGAAGACGAGTTCCGCAAGATCTACGGCATGGACGTGGTGGTCATCCCCACCCACCTGCCGATGATACGGGTAGACAGGCCCGACCTCATCTACCGCACTGAGGAGGGCAAGTTCCGCGCCGTGGTGGAGGACATCGTGGAACGGCACCGCAAGGGCCAGCCGGTGCTGGTGGGCACCATCTCCATCGAGAAGTCGGAGCGGCTGTCCGCCATGCTGGCCCGGCGGGGCATCCCCCACCAGGTGCTCAACGCCAAGCACCACGAGAAGGAGGCCCAGATCATCGCCGGCGCCGGGCAGCGGGGCATGGTGACCATCGCCACCAACATGGCGGGGCGCGGCACCGACATCGTGCTGGGGGAGGGCGTGGCGGAGCTGGGCGGGCTGTACGTGCTGGGCACCGAGCGCCACGAGGCGCGCCGCATCGACAACCAGCTGCGCGGGCGCTCCGGGCGCCAGGGCGACCCCGGCGAGTCCCGCTTCTACGTGTCGCTGGAAGACGACCTGATGCGGCGGTTCGGCTCCGAGAACATCGAGGGCATGATGGACCGCCTGGGCATGGACGACTCCATGCCCATCGAGAACCGGCTGGTGACGCGGGCCATCGAGAGCGCCCAGAAGCGGGTGGAGGCCCGCAACTTCGAGATCCGCAAGCACGTGCTGGAGTACGACGACGTCATCAACCAGCAGCGCACGGTCATCTACGCCGAGCGCGACAAGGTGCTGAACGAGGAGGACCTGACCGACACCATCCTGGCCATGATCGACGACGTGGCCGCCGCCTGCGTGGAGCGCTTCGCCGGCGAGCACCGCTTCGCCGACGAGTGGGACCTGGAGGGCTTCCTGGCCTACGTGGAGCAGCAGCTGCTGCCGGAACCCGGCTTCGGGGCGGAAGAGCTGAAGGGGATGACCCGCGAGCAGGTGCGGGAGATGCTCACCGGGCAGGCGCGCGAGCTCTACGCGCAGCGGGAGCGCGAGCTGGGGGCGGACACCATGCGCGAGCTGGGGCGGGCCCTGATGCT
>JARYMO010000047.1 GCA_029907055.1 Syntrophomonadaceae bacterium
ACGCGCGGCAGGGCCTTCTCCATCTCCGCGCGCAGGGCCAGGAAGAGCTCGTGCTCCAGGGCACACAGCCGCTCGCGCGCTCCCAGGATGCGGTCCTCGTAGGCCTTGAGCTCGTCGGTGATGTAGCGCTCGGCGTTGACGAGGGTCTGCTTGCGCACGTAGTGCGGCGGCACCAGGTCCGCGTTGGCGCGGGTGACCTCCAGGTAGTACCCGAACACGCGGTTGAAGCCCACCTTGAGCGACTTGATGCCGGTGCGCTCGCGCTCCCGGCGCTCGAATTCCAGCAGCCATTCCTGCCCGTGGAACGCCAGCTGGCGCAGCTCGTCGACCTGGCGGTCAAACCCGGCCCGGATGACCCCGCCCTCCCGCGAAGTGGCGGGCGGGTTTTCTTCCAGTGCGCGGTCCAGCAGTTCCCGCAGCTCGTCGAGCGGGTCGGAGCGCCCCGCGTCAGCCAGCAGGACGGCCGACGCACCGGCCAACCCGGCCAGGATACCCGGCACCGCGGCCAGCGAGGCGTGCAGGGCACGCGCCTCCCGGGGCTGGATGCTCCCACTGCTGATGCGCGCCGCCAGCCGCTCCAGGTCGTGCACCTCGGCCAGGCTGCGCCGCACTTCGCTCCTCCACACCGGTTTCTGCACCAGCTCTTCCACCGCGTCCAGTCGCTGCGCAATCCGTGCCACGTCCAGCAGGGGCCGTTCCAGCCACTGCCGCAGCAGGCGGCGCCCCATGGACGTCACGCACAGGTCCAGCACCCACAGCAGGGAGCCTTCCCGCGTGCCGTCGCGCGCGGTGCGGGTCAGCTCCAGGCTGCGCCGGGTGCTCATGTCCATCCCCAGCACGTCCTGCGCCGAGTAGCGGACGATGCCCCGGATGTGGGAAAGCGCGCCCTTCTGCGTCTCGTTCAAGAAGGCGGTCACTGCTCCCGCTGCGATGGTGGCCAGGGGAGCGTCCTGCAGGCCGAACGCCTCCAGCCCGTCCACGGCGAAGTAGTCACAGATGGCCCGCTGGGCCCGGGCCAGCTCGTAGCTGCCCGGGTCCACCTCCGTGATGGCCAGCCCGGGGGCACGCTCGGCGTATTCGTACAGCAGGGATTCCTGCCCGGTGCGTGCCGGCACCAGGGCCTCCACCGGCTGCAGGCGGTAGAGCTCGCTCATGGCCTGGCTGCGCCAGTCCTGCCCGCTCACCTCGGTGACCAGGAACTCCCCGGTCGATACGTCTACCGCGGCCAGGGCGGCGCGTTCCTCTGTTTCCACCAGCGCCACCAGGTAGTTGTTGCGCCCCTCGTCCAGCATGGCGGGATCCAGCACGGTGCCCGGAGTGACCACCCGGACCACCTCCCGCCGCACCAGCCCCCGGGCCCCCGCCGGGTCCTCCACCTGTTCACAGATGGCCACCCGGTAGCCCCGCTCGATGAGGCGGGCAATGTAGGTGTCGGCCGAGTGGCAGGGGACCCCGCACATCGGCACCCGGCCGTCGGGGCCGCCGTCGCGGGCGGTGAGCACGATGTCCAGCGCCCGGGCGGCGGTCACCGCGTCGTCGAAGAACATCTCGTAGAAGTCGCCGAGACGGAAGAAGAGGATGGCGTCGGGATACTGCGCCTTTATCTCCCTGTACTGCTGCATCATGGGGGTCGACTTGCTCACCGCTGCAGTCCTCCCATCAGGCCCCAAAAGCAAGGGCTCGGGGCGCGCGCCCCAAGCCCCGGCCGGACTGTGCCTAGCTGCATCCTCCTCCGCAGCCGTCGCAGCCGGAGGAACACGCCCCTGCGCCGGAGATGCCCTGGTTCAGGCTGAAGTGCACGGCGCGCATCAGGTTCTCGAAGCTCTCCTGGGCGGCGATCATCTCTCCCACCAGGGGGTTGGCCCGCAGCGCGGCATTGGCGTTGGCCAGGGCCTGCCGTTCCTCCTCGGTAATCACCTGGCCCGCCTCCTGCTTCGCCAGCAGTTGAGAGCGGTGGCGCTGGAAGTCCATTACCATGCCCAGCGCGGTTTCGTCCCGCTGCACCTCGTTCTGCGCCCGCTGCATCCGCTCCCATTCCTGGCTGCGCCCGATGTTCTGGCCCAGGTCCAGGGCCTGCCGGATGATCTCGTCACGTTGCATATTCTCGCTTCCTTTCTGCCTCGCTCGTCAGGGGCGGGGCCGGGCCGCCGCCCTCCTGCGCCGTCAACTGTCCCACCAGGGTGAAGGTCTGGGCGCGCACCACCCGCACCGCCACCACGGTTCCGGTGAGGTGCTCAGGGCCCTCGAACACCACGATGCGGTTGGAGCGCGTGCGCCCGGTCAGCCGCTCCGGGTTGGTGCGGCTGGGCCCTTCCACCAGCACCTCCACCTGCCTGCCCTGCAGCTGCTGGTTGATGGCCAGGGCAATCCCGTACTGCACGCGGTTCAGCGCCGCCAGCCGCTCGCGCTTGACGGCCAGCGGCACCTGCAGCGGCATGGCCGCCGCCCGTGTCCCGGCCCGGGGGGAGTACATGAAGGTGAAGGCGCCGTCGAAACGGATGCGCTGCACCGCGTCCAGCGTGTCAGCGAAGTCCTCGTCACTCTCCCCCGGAAACCCGACAATGAGGTCAGAGGTGACGGCTACCCCCGGTACCGTTTCGCGCATGCGCTCAACCAGCTCGAAGTACTGCTGCCGCGTGTAGCCGCGGTTCATCGCCTGCAGCACGCGGTCGCTGCCCGCCTGCAGCGGCGCGTGCACGTGCTCGCACACCGCCGGCAGCCGGCGGATGGCCTCCAGCAGTCGTTGCGACATGTCGCGGGGGTGGGATGTCGTGAACCGCAGCCGGCACAGGCCGTCCACCCCCTGCACCATGGCCAGCAGGTCGGCAAAATCGACCGGCGGTTCCAACCCCCGTCCATAGGAGTTGACGTTCTGTCCCAGCAGGGTGACCTCCCGCACGCCGGCCGCCACCAGGCCCCTGACCTCTTCCACCACCGCCTGCGGATGGCGGCTGCGCTCGCGTCCGCGCGTGTAGGGGACCACGCAGTAGGAGCAGAAGTTGTTGCAGCCGTACATGATATTGACGAACGCTCCCACCCCTGGACGCCTGCGCGCCGGCAGCCCTTCCACCACCGCACCGGCCTGGTCCCACACCGCTTCCGTGTAGCCTGCCGGGCCCGCCTCTGCCTCGGCCAACAGCCGTGGCAGTTCGTGCAGGTTGTGGGTGCCGAAGACGATGTCCACCACTCCCATGCGCCGCAGGCGCGCTCGCACATCCGCCATCTGGGCCATGCATCCTCCGAAGGCGATGAGCAGGCCGGGCCGTTCCCGTTTGAGAGCCTTGAGCTCCCCCAGCTTGCCGTACACCTTGTTCTCGGCGGAATGCCTGACACTGCAGGTGTTGAAGATGACCAGGTCGGCCTCCTCCACCTGCCCTTCCCGGTACCCCGCGGCTTCCACCAGGCCCGCCAGCGTTTCGCTGTCGCGTTCGTTCATCTGGCACCCGTAGGTGAGGATGGCGTAACGTCGCCCTGCCGCAGCTCCTGTCACTGTCTCGTCGCCTCCTTCCGCGGCACCTACTATTATACCCTTGCCCGGGGCAAAAGTAACCCTGCGCACGCCGTCGTTGTGCCGCGGGAGGCCTTCGGGTACAATGGGATGGAGCACTACACGGGAAGGAGCAGGTGCAGTGTCCGACAAGTACACCATCATCTCCACGCACAAGAAGTTCTCCATCGCCCGCTGCAACCTCCCCACCAGGTCGGTGGAAGGGATGTCGCAGTACGCCCTGTTGATCCCCCTGGGAGGAGGCATGGTCCGGGAAGTGGCCACCTTCTACGCAGCCACCTACGAGGATGCCGACGTCCAGGGGCTGGAGCTGGCCAAGGCCAACAACCTCTACCCGTAGCCTGCCCCGTTCGCCTGGTCAGGCAGGCACGAAGGACCGCTTCCCCCGTGGAAGCGGTCCTTCGTGTTGACACGGCCCGGCGACCCGCCGCGCCAGCTTCGCCCTCGCACACTTCCCCGCCGCGGCCCACCGGCCCTTCGCCGCCTTGCGCCAGCCGGGGTGAAACGGGAGCCGCACCCCGCCGCCGCTCAGCCTGCCGCAGGGAGCTGAAACGAGAAGAGCGTCCCCTTGTTTCAGGAGTACTTCATGCAGATGTTGCCGATGACGTCGCCGACCTCTTCGCAGTAGTCCATGGCGGTCTCGATGTGCTCGTAGACCTCCTTGTACTTGATGACCTGGATGGCGTCGCGCTCGGCCTCGAACAGCTGGGCCACGGCGCGCCGGTACATCGAGTCCTCCTTGCGCTCCAGCGTCTTGATGCGCTCCACGCACTGCAGGATGGCCATCTTGTGCTTCTCCACGTTCTCCAGCATCGCGAAGGCCTTCTCCTGCTCGGCCAGGGCCTCGCGCAGCAGCTGCACCATGTCCTTGACCGTCTGGTTGGGCTGGGCGGCCTTGTAGAGGATCATGCGGTCGATGATGCCCGTGATGTAGTTGAGGGTGGCAGCCAGCCGGTGGGCAAGCTTGAAGGCGTCCTCGCGGTCAAAGGGGAGGATGAAGCTGGTGTTCAGGCGTTCCACCAGCTCCTGGATGATGCGGTCCCCCTCGTGTTCCATTTCGGTCAGCTCCGCCATCTTGGTGTCCAGGTGGGAATAATCCTGCACCACGTCGGCCAGGATGTCACCCCCGCGGACTACCATGCGGGAACTCTCCTTGTACAGCCGGAACAGGTCGACGTCCTTCTTGCCGAACCACTTCACCGCGCGCTCACTCCTTGCCGGGAAAGAATATGGCCACCGTGCCCGGCCCCACGTGCGAGCCGATGACCGGCCCGATGTCGCTGACGATGACCTCCGCGGCCCCGAAATCATCCAGGAACGCGGACCTGACCGCCTGCGCCTGTTCCGGGGCGTCGGCGTGGCTGACCGCCACCGTCTGTCCCTGCAGCTGCCCGGCCTCCCGCTGCACCACCTGCAGGAGGCGCCGCAGTGCCCCGCGACGCCCGCGCGCCCGTTCGTAAGGCTCGATGACCCCCTGGGGATTCACGTGCAGGATGGGCTTGATGTCCAGCACGTTGCCCATCAGCGCTTGGCTGCGCGTCACCCGCCCCCCTTTGAGGAGGTACTCCAGCGTGTCCAGGGTGAAGAAACAGCGCATGCGCTGGCGCAGGGCCAGCACTTCCGCCACCACCTGGCCGGCGGCCAGGCCCTGCCGGGCCAGGCGCGCGGCGTGCAGCACCAGCAGCCCCTGCCCCAGGGAAGCCTTCAGGGAATCGATGACCACCAGCCGCTGGGGATCGGGAAGCTGCGCCCGGGCCAGTTCCGCCGTCTGCACGGTGCCGGTCATGCCCGAAGAGAGGTGGATGGCTACCGCCTCGCCTCCGCCGTCCAGCGCTTCCCGGTAGCAGCGGATCATCTCCTCCAGCGGGGGCTGGGAGGTGGTGGGCAGCACCGGGCTGCTCTTCATCCAGCGGTAGAAGGCGTGCGCGTCCAGCCCCGCCGGGTCCCACTCGCTCTGGCCCGCGTACACGGGCATGTGCACCAGGCTGATGCCGTACTCCTCCAGCAGCGGCCCGGGCAGGTCGCAGCAGTTGTCGCTGATGATGCGCACCGGCACCAGGCTCACCTCCAATCGCGGCTCTAGAGGCCCCGCATGTACTCTGGCCGCAGGTAGCGCTGGTCCTGCTGGTGGAGGATGCCGCCGATGAGGGCCAGCATCTGCGCCTTGTCCCGCTGCAGCCGTCCCTTGATGGGCAGGTAGTTGGAGGCATGGTTGCTGCGGAATTCGCACTCGTCTACTTCCAGGTGGGAGACCAGTTCCTCCATCTCCTGCAGGATCTCGAACGGCTCCGGCAGCCTGAATTTCCCGCTCTGGATGCGCCGGTGCAGGACGGTTCCCGGCACCACCATCAGGGTGAGCGCGGAGAGGAAGTCGGGGTTGATGTCGTTGCAGATGCGGGCCGTTTCCCGCGCGTGCCGCAACGACGGCTCGCCGCTGCCGGCCAGCCCCAACAGGACGGTGACCGACAGCTGGATGCCTGAGCGCACCACCTTCTGACCCGCGGCTGCCATTTCCTCGTAGCTGACCCCCTTGCGGATGTCGGCCAGCAGTTCCCGGTCCCCGGTTTCTACCCCCAGGTAGGCGATGGTCAGGCCAGCCTTCTTGAGTTCGAGCAGTTCTCCGTCCTCCTTGCCCAGGATGCTCTGCGGCCCGGCGTAGATGCCGACGTGCCGCAGGTACGGGAACTGCCGTTTCAGTTCGGCCAGTATCTCCAGCAGGTCAGTGGTATCCATGGCCAGCGCGTCACCGTCAGCCAGGAAGACCTTGAGCAGGTCAGGGCCGTAGTACAGCCTGGCCATGCGGATGTCGGCCCTGATCTCCTCCACCGAGCGCACCCGGTACTTCTTGTCCTTGTACATGCCGCAGAACGTGCAGCGGTTGTGGGAACATCCCACGGTGCACTGCAGGATATAGCTGCGCGCCTCGCTGGGCGGGCGGTAGATGTTGCCTTCGTAACGCATGCTTACACCTCACGGATTGGATTGATGTCCCTACTCAGTTTACACAATAACCGTCCGGCAGGAAAACGCAAACCCCGCCGACGGGGTTTGTGGGCCTGCTGACACGGGCAAGCAAGGTCCGCGCCTCGCGCGGGCCGGGCAATGGCGTGCGGGGCGTTCGCGCCCCGCTCACGATGGGCGCCGCGGCCTGGACGACTCCCGGCGGCGCAGGTAGGAGTGCACCAGGAACAGCGCCGCAATGATGAGGGTAAGCGCCAGCACCGCCAGCCTGATCCGCCCCGTCCCCAGCATGATGCCCAGGATGGCTGCCAGCCACAGGGCGGCCGCTGCCCAGATTCCCCTGGCCCGCGGGTCGCTGGCCCACCAGATGACCCCGGTGCCCAGGAAACCGAGGGCCGAGATGGCCTGGGCGGAGATGCGGGCAGGATCGCTCATCCAGGGTGGGCCCACGCTCACCGCCATGCGCAACGAGAGCGAGGTGAGCAGCACGGTGCCCATGGTGACAAGGATGTATGTGCGGATCTCCAGGCCCCGCTGACCCGCTCCCGCCACCAGCCCCATCACGGTGCCGACCAGGATGGCCAGCAGCAGTTGCAGCACCAGGTCGGCCATGCCCGGCTGGTACGGCATGGCCTACCCCTCGGAGGCGGCCAGGTAGCGCTCGCCGCCGCTTTGCAGCCGCTGCCACAGTTCGGGGTGCCGCCGGTCCAGCCGCAGCGGCCGTCCACTGGCGATATCAGTGAAGGCGTGCAGGCTTTCACCGCTGGCCACCAGCGCACCGCTGGCGGCCTTGACGATGACATAAGCGAAGCGAATCCTCAGGGGGGTCATTTCGGCGATGTGGGTCCGCACCACCAGCTGGTCCTCGTAGTAGGCGGGCTGGCGGTAACGGCAGTGGATTTCCAGCACCGGACAGCCCACCCCCGTGGACTCCATTTCGCTGTAGGGGACGCCGATGGCCCGCAGCAGCTCCGTGCGGGCCAGCTCCCACCACACGATGTGATTGGAGTGGTGCGCGAAGCCCATGCGATCGGTCTCCGCGTAGCGCACGGTGAGGGTGGTCAGGTGTTCCATGCGCTACACCTTGTAGTTGGGAGCTTCCTGGGTGATGGTGACATCGTGGGGGTGGCTTTCCACCAGCCCGGCATTGGTGATCTTCACGAAGCGCCCTTTTTCCTGCAACTCGCGGATGGTGCGCACCCCGCAGTAACCCATGCCGGCCCGCAGCCCGCCGACCAGCTGGAAGATGGTCTCCGCCACCGGCCCCTTGTAGGGAACCCGTCCCTCGATACCCTCCGGCACCAGCTTTGGTTCGCCTTCCTGGAAGTAGCGGTCACTGCTGCCCTGTACCATGGCTCCCATGGACCCCATGCCCCGGTAGACCTTGTAACTGCGGCCCTGCAGGATGATGACATCCCCCGGGCTTTCCTCAGTGCCGGCCAGCAGGTTCCCCAGCATCACCACGTCCGCCCCTGCGGCCAGGGCCTTGGGGATATCACCGGAGTACTTGATGCCGCCGTCGGCCACGATGGGCACGTCATACTTCTTGGCCACCGCCGCACACGCGCACACGGCGCTGATCTGCGGCACCCCGATGCCTGCCACCACGCGGGTGGTACAGATGGAGCCCGGCCCGATGCCGACCTTGACTGCGTCTGCCCCGGCCGCGATGAGGTCCTCGGTGGCTTCCGCGGTGGCCACGTTCCCGGCCATGACCTCCAGGTCGGGCCAGCGGCGCTTGATGGCCGACACCGTTTCCAGCACGTTGCGGGAATGGCCGTGGGCGGTGTCGACCACCACGGCGTCAACGCCCGCCCCCCGCAGGGCCTCCACTCGCTCCATGGTATCGGCGGTCACGCCCACCGCGGCAAATGCCAGCAGGCGTCCGCGCACGTCCTTGGCAGAGTTCGGGTAACGGCGGGCCTTCTCGATGTCCTTGATGGTGATGAGTCCCTTCAGGTTGAAGTTCTCGTCCACCAGCGGCAGCTTTTCCACCTTGTAGCGGCGCAGGATCTCGCGCGCCTCCTTCAGGGTGGTGCCGACCGGGGCGGTGATGAGGTTGTCACGCGTCATGACCTGGCCGATTTCCTGCTCGAAGTCGTCCTCGAAGCGAAGGTCGCGGTTGGTCAGGATGCCCACCAGGCGGGTCCCTTCGGTGATGGGCACGCCGGAGATGTGGTACTCTTCCATGATGCGCAGGGCATCCTTGATCTTGTGCGTGGGGTGGAGGAAGAAGGGGTCGGAGATGACGCCGTGCTCCGACCGTTTGACCCGGTCCACCGCCTTGGCCTGGGCCTCGATGGACATGTTCTTGTGAATGACCCCCACCCCGCCCTCGCGGGCGATGGCCACCGCCATGCGGGCATCGGTCACCGTGTCCATTCCCGCGCTCATGATGGGGATATTGAGCGCCAGGTTGCGCGTCACCCGGGTGGATACGTCCACGTCACGCGGTAGAATGTCCGAGCGGCCGGGCACCAGGAGGACATCGTCGAACGTCAAGCCTTCCCAGATGGCAGCCATCTTGTCCTGCATGTCACGCCTCCTCGTCCTAGAGTTATTTCCCTATTATACCACATGCGCACAAGCGCACCCCCGCACAGGGGCAGCGGCCAGCTGCCGCCGGGCGGCGGGCACGGTCGCCAAACACAACGAGCGCATGCCTCGCATGCGCTCGTGAGCCATCCCTGCTCGCGCTGCCCGCACCCCGCGGCAGCTGCCAGGCCTAGAACACGCGCCGGGCCCCGGCGTAGTGGGTATCGTAGTACCCGTCCAGGGACATCACCGTGATGCCGCGTTCGATGTTGGCGTGGATGAACTGGTTGTTCCCCACGTACATGCCGACATGGTTAATGCTGCTGGAGCCCAGGGTGCGGAAGAACACCAGGTCCCCCGGCTGCAGCTCGCTGCGCGCCACCGGCGTCCC
>JARYMO010000340.1 GCA_029907055.1 Syntrophomonadaceae bacterium
CCTGGTTCTGGATGCAGGGGCAGGGCGAGGGGGAGGCGCGGGTGCTCACCTTCACCACCCTGGTGGTGGCCAACCTGGCCCTCATCGTGGCCAACCGCTCCTGGCGGCAGCCCATGCTGGCCACCCTGGGCATCCCCAACCGTGCCATGTGGTGGGTGCTGGGAGGAGCCGTGCTGTTCCTGGGGCTGGTGCTGGGGATGCCGGCGTTGCGGGAACTCTTCGCCTTCGCGCCGGTGCACCGGGCCGACGTGGCCCTGGCGTTGGCGGCCGGGACGGTGAGCATCGTGTGGTTCGACGTGCTCAAGTTGGTCAACCGGCGCCGGACACTGCGGTCGCGGGCCTGACCGATGGAAGGGCAGGGCAGGGGTATAGTAGAATTCAATCAGTGATCAGGGTGCGGCGCGGGCCCCTGGACCCGCGCCGCACATCGCACATAGAAGAGAGGGAAGTGGCGTGAGGAGGTTCGCCTGTTGGGAACTCCCGCCGGTGGATGCCGAAGGGGTGAAGTCGCTGCAGGAGGGGACCGGTCTGGAGCGCGCGGCGGCGGAAATGCTGTGGAGGAGGGGGTTGCGCAGTGTCGCGCAGGCCCGCCGGTTCCTGGAGGCCGGGCTGGAGAGCCTCTCTGATCCCTTCGCGCTGCCGGGGGTGGAGGCGGCGGTACAGCGGCTGCTGCGGGCGCGGCAGCAGCGCGAGCGGGTCCTGATATGTGGGGACTACGACGTGGACGGGGTGTGCAGCGTGGTGCTGGCCCGGGAGGCGCTGGGCGCCGCCGGCATCGAATCGGAGTTCTACATACCCAGTCGCATGAGTGAAGGCTACGGGTTGAGCGTGGAGGCAGTCAGGCTGGCGCGCACCCTCGGGTGCCGCTTGATGTTGAGTGTCGACTGCGGGATTGCTGCCCACCGGGAGGCGGAAGCGGCCCGCGCGGCCGGCGTGGACCTCGTCATTACCGACCACCACCAGCTGCCGCAAGAGCTGCCGCAGGCCGCGGCGGTGGTGAACCCCAGGCTGGCCCCCGGCTCCGCCAGCGAAAACCTGTGCGGGGCAGGGGTCGTGTTCCAGGTGGTCCGCGCGCTGGGGCAGGCCCTCGGGGGCGGGATGGACGAGGACCGCCTGCTGGAACTGGTGGCGCTGGCCACTGTTGCTGACGTGGTGCCCCTGCAGGGGGACAACCGTATCCTGGTCCGCGAAGGGCTGCTGCGCCTGCGCGCCACCCGCAGGGCAGGACTGCAGGCCCTGCTGGAGGAAAGCGGGCTGGGCGGCAGGCCCCTCACCTCCTGGCACATCGGTTTCGTGCTCGGCCCGCGGCTGAATGCCGCCGGTCGCGTGGGACACGCCTCCTCGGCGGTGGAACTGCTGTCCTGTCCCGACCTGCAGGAGGCGCGCCTGCTGGCCCGCTTCCTGGGGCAGGAGAACAGGCGTCGCCAGGAAATCGAGGCATCGTTGCTGGAGGAAGCGCGAGCCCAGGCCGCCAGGGCGGTGAGCGAAGGCGCCGGCGTGCTGGTGGTGGCGGGAGAGAGCTGGCACCAAGGGGTGCTGGGCATCGTGGCCGCGCGGTTGGTGGAGGAGTTCAAGCGGCC
>JARYMO010000048.1 GCA_029907055.1 Syntrophomonadaceae bacterium
ACCAGCTTGGAGCCGTCCAGCGGAGGCAGTGGCACCAGGTTGAAGGCTGCCAGCAGCACGTTGATGCGCACCAGCGCCTGCAGGAAGCCGGCCACTCCCTGCCACCCTGCTCCCGTCAGCTGCGGACTCATGGCCTGCAGGGCCAGCAGGCCCAGCACGGCCAGCAGGACATTGCTGGCCGGTCCGGCCCCCGCTACCAGCGTCATGGCCGCGCGCGCCCCCACCCGCTCCATCCTGGCCGGCGTCACCGGCACCGGTTTCGCCCACCCGAAATGGGCCACCACCAGCAGCAACAGGCCCAGCCAGTCAATGTGGACCAGCGGGTTGAGCGTCAGCCGGCCGTGCCGGACGGGGGTGTCGTCTCCCAGCAGGTGCGCGGTCAGCGCGTGCGCGAACTCGTGCACCGTCAGCGCCACCAGGATGGCCGGCAACCACAACACCAGTTCACCCAGTTCCCCCATCGGCATCAAACCTCCCCTCTGCCAGCCAGGTCCGCACCGCCTCCAGTTCCTCTTCACGGGTCTTCACTTCCCCGTCCAGGCGGGCACGGTAGAGCGCATCCAGGATGCGCTGGTAGAGAGGCCCCTGGGGGAGCCCCATGCGCTTGAGATCATGTCCGCTGATGCTGGGCCTGGTGTCCCGCACTTCCAGGTACTGCACCACCCGCTCCCACGCCTCCATGCGGGTGAGCCGCAGGAGAAGATAGGCAATGTTGTCGATGCCCAGCTTCTTCAGGCGCTGGTCCATGTCGCTCAGCCGCATGTCCGGGTGGGCATCCAGGTCCACGGCCAGCGCCGGGACCTCGCGCGAGGCGCGGATGGCGGCTACCGTCTCGCGGTCGAAGGGGAAACGGGCCAGCACCGCCTCCAGCTGCTGGTCATCGAGGGTGGAGCAGATGACCAGGATGTAGACCACCGGGCCCCGCAGGCTGGGGTCCAGCCAGTGTTCCGCCAGCCAGCCCAGCACACGCGGGATGCGCCGCAGCATCAGCCAGGTCTCCTCGTCCAGGCGGGCTTCCGGCATCACGTAGTCCCAGACCCCTATCTCGTGCATGCGCCGCAGGGCCGGCACAGGGTCCTTTTCCTCCAGGATGAGCATCAGCTCGTGCTGGATGCGACGGTAGGACAGTCGCTGCAGCAGGCGGCGGTCGATGGCGTCGCGGGCAAAGCGCAGGGTGTCAGGGTCAATCTGGAAGCGGTAGCGTTGTTCGAAGCGGATGGCGCGCAGTACCCGCGTAGGGTCCTCCACGAAACTCAGGTTGTACAGGACCCTGATAATGCCTGCCTGCAGGTCGCGGCGCCCCCCGAAATAGTCGATGAGCTGACCGAAGCGGTCCGGGTTCAGGTTGATGGCCATGGTGTTGATGGTGAAATCCCGCCGGTAGAGGTCTTCCTTGATGGAGGATCTCTCCACCGTGGGCAGCGCGGCCGGGAACTCGTAGTACTCGGTGCGCGCAGTTGCCACGTCGATCTTGAACCCGTCCTCCAGGATTACCAGCGCGGTCTTGAACCGGTCGTGCGTGCGGGCCCGGCCGCCCAGCTCGGCGGCCAGCGCATCAGCGAAGGCCGGCCCCTCCCCCTCCACCACCAGGTCGATGTCGAAATTGGGCACCCCCAGCAGGAGGTCGCGCACCACGCCCCCCACCATGAACACCCGGTAGCCCATGCGCTCTGCCACCTGGCCGGCAGTCCTCAGCACCGCCAGCAGCCGGGCTGGCAGGCGTTCTGCCATCAGCGCGCGGCAATCGTCGCTCACCGCGCTTTCCTCCTGGCGGTAGAGGATCTCGTGTTCACCCAGGTCATCACTGTCGCCGTGCAGCGTGCGCAGGATGTCGGTGCGAGAAACAATGCCCACCATGCGCCCGTCCTCCACCACCGGGACGCGGCCGACATCGTGTTCGACCATCATCCTCTGGATCTCCGTCACCGGCGTGTCGGGCGAAACCGTCATCACCGTGCGCGACATGAACCCCTTCACCGGGGCATGGCCCAGCTCGTGCAGCCTGGCCTTGTCCACGTCCCGCCGGGAAATGACGCCCACGATCTGCTCCCCTTCCACCACCGGCAGGCCGGTGTGACCGTACCTCAACATCAGGCGGCCCGCCTCGTCCATGGTGGTATGGCCGGGCACCGTCTTGACCGGACTCGACATGATGTCGCGGGCAACCAGGCCTGGACGCGGAATCTCCCCCAACCCGGAAATGATGGTCTGGATGACCGCCTGCAGGTTGCACCCCCTCACCGTCGCGGCAGCGGCCCGCTCGTGTCCGCGCCCGCCCAGGGGGGCCAGGATCTCATTGACCTTGAGCGCCGGGTTGCGGCTGCGGGCGACCACGTTGGCCCGGCCGTCCATCATCACCACCACGAACACCCCGTCCGCCGGCTCGATTTCGGTCAGACGGTGCGTGACCAGGTCCAGGCCAGAGACGAAAGAGTCGGTTTCGGTGGAGGCGATGAGGATATCCATGCCCTTGATGCGGTGGTGCCGCACGGTTTCCAGCAGTTGCTGCAGGAGCAGCCTCTGCTCCCCGGAGAAGGGCTCCCCGATGAAGTTGGCTACTACCGCCAGGTTGGCACCCCGCTCCAGCAGGTAGGCCACGGCCGCCGCATCGCGCGCAGTGGTGGACCCGAAGAGCAGGCTGCCGGTGTCCTCGTAGATGCCAAGGGCCAGGATGGTGGCCTCGAATGGGCTGAGCTGGAGTTCACGAGCCCGTATCATCTCGACCATGATGGTGGTGGTCGCACCGACCAGGTGTACCTCCTCGAGCGAACCCACCAGGTCGTCGGGCGAGGCGGGGTGGTGGTCGTAGAGGTGGAGCTCGATGCCCTCGCTGGCAGCGAGGCGGGCCAGGTGCCCCAGCCGGTTGGGGTTCCTGGTGTCCACCACCACCATGAGGCGGACCTGCTCCAGTGGCACCTCTCGCGGCACCCTGATGCCCAGCAGGTCCTTGTACAGGGCCATGAACTGGCGCACGTTCTTGGCCAGCGTCCCCGAGAATACCTTGACCGCGGCCGGATAGAGTTTCCCGGCCGCCACCATCGCCGCCAGGCCATCAAAGTCCAGCGAGTTGTGCGACGTGATTATCTGCACGCGGTTGCACCGCCTCTCCTTGTCCACAGGCATTATAACACACGCCGTGTCGGGGCCTCAATCAAGCGCAGTCCCGCCGTGCCGCCCGTCGGGCACCTTCCCCCTGGCCCTGCTCCTGCTTCGCTGGTGCTGGGCAGGGCCAGGGCGGAGTGGTATAATGGACGTGGTAGATGGTGGCGAGTCTGCCGCCGCGAGACACAACTGCACCTTCAGGGACAACGGGGTCCCCGGGGCACGAACGAGCCCTGGGGGCCCTTTGTGCGCCGGGCCGGTACCGCCCGGTGGCCAGGGCGCGGAGAGGGGGTGGAAGGATGGCACCGATGGAGCGCGCTTCCAGCGGATTGGATTGCCTGGACCAGGTACTGGATGGTCTCAGGATGGGCGACAACGTGGTGTGGCAGGTGGACGAGGTTGAGGACTACCGGCGGTTTGTCCGACCTTTCGTCTGCCGGGCGCTGAGCGACCGCCGGCGCCTGGTGTACATCCGTTTCGGCCACCATCCTGCCCTGGTGGAAGACCAGCCCGGGGTGGCCGTGTACGCTATCGACCCCTCCCTGGGCTTCGAAGCCTTCTCCTCCCGGGTCCACGAGATCGCCACCCTGGAAGGGAACGACGTGTTCTACGTGTTCGACTGCCTGTCCGACCTGCTGTCCACCTGGGCCACGGACCTTATGATCGGCAATTTCTTCCGGGTCACCTGCCCCTACCTCTTTCGCCTCAACACCGTGGCCTACTTTGGCTTGCTGCGGGGGCGCAACTCGTACGCCACCCTGGCCCGCATCCGCGAGACCACCCAGCTGCTCCTGGACGTGTACCGGGACGGGCCACGCTACTACGTGCACCCGCTCAAGGTCTGGAACCGCTATTCCCCTACCATGTTCCTGCCCCACGCTGAAACCAGGGAAGGACTGGTGCCCATCACCAGCAGCGCCGAGGCGGCCGGCCTCTTCGGGCGGCTGCAGCGACGGGGAGCGCCGGATGCCGGCCGCAAGTTGGACTACTGGGACCGGGTATTCATGGCCGCCCATGACCTCTGGCGGCGACAGCAGGAGGGGGAAGCGGTCCCGGAAGAAGAGGTGCGGGACACGCTGGACCGTCTCTGCCAGATGGTGCTGGGACGCGACCGCCGGCTGCTGGACCTCGCCACCCGCTATCTCTCGCTGCCTGACCTGCTCGACATCCGCGCGCGGCTCATCGGCTCGGGACGCATCGGAGGCAAGTCAGCCGGCATGCTGCTGGCCAGGGCCATTCTGCGGGCGGACCCTGCCGCTGACTGGACGGCGCGCCTGGAAGCCCACGACTCGTTCTTCGTGGGGACGGATGTTTACTTCACGCACCTGGTGGAAAACGATTGCTGGCCGCTGCTCATGCAGCAGCGCGCAGAAGGTCCGGCCTTCTCCCGGGCCGCCGACCTGCGCGCGCGTATCCACGAGGGATTCCTCCCCGAGGTGGCAGGGGCGCAGTTCGACGAGATGCTCGACTACTTCGGCCAGGCGCCCATCATCGTCCGCTCGTCCAGCCTGCTGGAGGACAGTTTCGGCAATGCCTTCGCCGGCAAGTACGACAGCATTTTCTGCGTGAACCAGGGCACCCCCCAGCAACGGCGGCAGGCATTCGAGGATGCCGTCCGACAGGTGTACGCCAGTTCGATGAACGTTGACGCCCTGGCCTACCGCCTGCACCGGGGGCTGGCCACCAGCGACGAACAGATGGCCCTGCTGGTGCAGCGCGTCTCCGGTTCCAGGCGGGGACGGTATTTCTTCCCTGACCTGGCGGGGGTGGCCTTCAGCCGCAACCAGTACACGTGGCATCCGGACCTTGACCCCTCTGCCGGCATGCTGCGGCTGGTGGCAGGCCTGGGTACCCGGGCGGTGGACCGGGTCGAGGACGACTACCCGCGACTGGTGCCCCTGGACCGGCCGTTGTTGCGGCCCGATTCGTCTCCCGAGGCCGTTCGCTACTACGCGCAGCGCCGGCTGGACGTCCTCGATCTGCAGGACAATGCGTGGGCCACGCGGCCGCTGGCCGAGCTGGCCCCGGCGCTCAGCACCCTTCCTTTCTGGAAACTGCTGGCAGAGAGGGAGCCCGCGCCCGAAACGGGGGACGGCGCGGGGCCTCCTGGCACCCGCTGGTCCCTGACCTTTGACGGCCTGCTGCGGGCCACCGGCTTCGCCTCCACCATGCGGGCGATGCTCGCCCGACTGGAGTCGGCCTACCAGTGCCCGGTGGACGTCGAGTTTGCCGCCAACTTCACCCCTGGCGGAGAGCTGCTCATCAACCTGCTGCAGTGCCGTCCCCTTCAGACCCCTTCGGGCAGGGCAGAGATTTCCCCGCCGACCGCGGCTCCTGAGCCGGGGGCGGTCCTCTTCTCCACCCGGGCCTCCTTCATGGGCGCTGGGTCGCTGCTGCGCATCGACTGGGTGGTGGAGGTGGACGCTCACGCGTACGCTGCCCTGCCACTGGCCGAGCGCTACCAGGTGGCCCGCCTGGTGGGGAGGATCAACCGGCGGCTGGCCGAAGATGCGGCCAGCGGCGTGATGCTGGTAGGTCCAGGCAGGTGGGGGACCAGCACACCTTCGCTCGGGGTGCCGGTCACCTTCGCGGAGATCCACCGCGTGGCGGTGCTGGTAGAAGTGGCCGGTCAGGAACAGGGGTTCATGCCCGAGCTCTCCTACGGCACGCACTTCTTCCAGGACCTGGTAGAGGCTGGCATCTTCTACGTGGCGCTGTTCCCCGGCCGCGAGGGGGTGGTGTTTGACCTTACCCCCCTGCACGGCGAGGACAACGTACTGTCCCTGTTGGCTCCCGAGCTGGCGCCCTGGCAGGAGGTCATCCGGGTGGTCGACTGCCGCCCTGGCGAGCGCGCAGTCTGGCTCCAGGCAGACTGGACGACGCGCCAGGTTACCTGCTTCCAGGCCAGGCCCTCAGAAACGACGCTGGGGAGCAGGTGACCATGGGCGCAGGATCGCGCCGCCATGGACCTGCTTTCACGCCAAGGGGCGCCGCGCCTGTTTCACCAGGCTGGCGCCCCGCATCGCTATCGTTACCCCTCTTGTCGCGCCCCAGCCGGCCCGCGCCCGCCCGGGTTCACTCTTCCTCTATCAGCCCCTGGTCTTCCAGTTCGTCTTCCAGGTTTTCCATGCCCTTCTCCAGTTCCGCCACCCGCTCCTGCAGGTCGGTCACCTTGTCCAGCAGGTCGCCCAGCAGTACTTCCAGGCGCGCGACCCTTTCCTCGAGGGTAGCAACCGGCGCTTCGTGCGTCGCCACAGGCCTCGCCTCCTTCCCGCGCGTGTCCTCTCCTACCTCCATTATACACGGCGGACCCACCCCCGAAGGCTGGCCCCCTCACGCGCGGCAGGTGTGCTGCCAGACTCAGGCGCTCTCGGCCGGGCAGGGGCCCTTCAGCCGCTCCGGCAACAGGTCGTTGCGGATGAGGTCTTCGTAGGACTCGCGACGCACGATCAGTTCGGCGCGTCCGTCACCCACCAGCACCATGGCCGGGCGGGGAATGCGGTTGTAGTTGCTGGACATGGAGTAGTTGTAGGCCCCGGTGGCAAAGGTCACCAGCAGGTCGCCCGCCTGCGGGCTGGGCAAGCGCACGTCCCACAACAACATGTCACCCGACTCGCAGCACCTTCCCGCCACCGATACCATCTCGTCTGCCGCTTCCCGCATGCGGTTGGCGATGACTGCCTCGTACCGGGAGCCATAGAGCGCGGGACGCGGGTTGTCAGTCATACCCCCGTCCACCGCCACGTACCTGCGCACCCCGGGGATGTGCTTGGAAGACCCGACGGTGTAGACGGTGATGCCGGCCGGCCCCGCGATCGCCCGCCCCGGCTCCACGATAACCTTGGGCATGGGCAGCCCCAGGTGGTCCAGCCGGGCACGCAGGGTGGTCATGACCGCGTTGGCCCACCGTTCGGGGCGGTCCGGCGTGTCGCCTTCCACGTAACGGATACCGAACCCGCCACCCATATTCAGTTCCCGCAGGTGGACCCCGGTGGCGGCGTGGACCTCGGCCAGGAAATCGGCCATCACCTCGGTGGCGTGGGCGTACGACTCCATCTCGAAAATCTGGGACCCGATGTGGCAGTGCAACCCGGTCAGCTCCAGCTCGGGAGCGGCCAGCGCCTCCCTGACGGCCTGCAAGGCGTCGCCGGTGGGGAGGGTAAAGCCGAACTTGGAGTCAATCTGGCCGGTGCGCACATACTCGTGGGTGTGCGCCTCCACCCCGGGGGTGATGCGCAGCAGCACCGCCTGGCGGCGCCCCGCCGCCTGGCAGGCGATGCGCAGGCGCTCCATCTCGAAGTAGTTGTCGACCACGATGCGCCCTACCCCCGCCTGCAGCGCCATGGCCAGCTCTTCGTCCGTCTTGTTGTTGCCGTGGAAGAAGATGCGTTCGGGAGGAAACCCGGCTTTGAGCGCGGTGTACAATTCGCCTCCCGACACCACGTCCAGCCCCAGCCCCTCCTGGGCGACCATGGCGCACACCGCCAGGCAGGAGAGCGTCTTGCTGGCGTAGATGACCTGCGAATCACCGTACAGGGCAAATACCTCGCGGAACACCCGGCAGTTCTTCCTGAACTCGCCTTCGTCCAGCACGTACAGCGGGGTGCCGTACTCGCGCGCCAGATCCACCACATCGACGCCACCTACCACCAGGTGCCCCTGTTGGTTTACTTCAATGCCCGCGCCTCGCGGCATGGTACCCCTCACATCCTTCCCTCCGGCCACGAAAAAGGGCTACTGTCATGCAATAGCCCTTGTGACCTCTATTCCCGCCTACCGCGTCATCGCTGCCATTCTATCACTCGCAAAAATCGCCTGTCAAACGCCCTGCGCCAGGAATACACCATACATGACTAGCGGGCCCTACACCGACACCGCCGGCAGGTGAGCCAGGGAGGCCTGCAGGTCAGACTCGGCAAAGTCCACGTCTTCCATCCTGCCCCCCAGGTACATGTCGTACGCACTGAGGTCGAAGTGACCGTGGCCGCTCAGGCACACGAGGATGCTGCGGGCCACCCCTTCCTCCCTGCCCTTGATGGCCTCGTCGATGGCCGCCCGCAGGGCATGGGCTGACTCGGGGGCGGGCAGGATGCCCTCGTGGCGGGCAAAGGTGACCGCCGCCTCGAAGACCGGCTTCTGGTAGTAGGCCGTCGCTTCTACCAGGCCATCCGCGTAAAGCTGGCTGACGATGGGTGACTCCCCGTGGTAGCGGAGCCCGCCCGCGTGAATGCCGGGGGGAACGAACTCGTGTCCCAGGGTGTACATCTTGACCACCGGGGCCAGTCCAGCAACGTCACCGTAGTCGTAGGCGAACGCCCCCCGGGTGAGGGTGGGACAGGCCGCCGGTTCGACCGCCAGCAGGCGGACCTTGCGTCCCGCCAGCTTGTCCGGTATGAAAGGCATGGCGATGCCACCGAAGTTGCTGCCACCGCCCACGCACCCGATCACTACGTCCGGGTAATCGTCGACCATTTCCATCTGCGCCTTGCACTCCTGCCCGATGACGGTCTGGTGCAGCACCACGTGGTTCAGCACGCTGCCCAGGGCGTAGTTGGTGTCTGGACGGCTGGCGGCATCCTCCACCGCTTCGCTGATGGCAATGCCCAGGCTGCCCATGGAGTCAGGGTTCCTGGCCAGGACGTCGCGTCCCGCCTGCGTGCGCGTGCTGGGGCTGGCAACCACCTCACCGCCGTACACCTCCATGATGGAGCGGCGGTATGGCTTCTGCTCGTAACTCACCTTGACCATGTACACCGTGCATTCCAGCCCGAACAGGCGGCAGGCCAGGGCGAGGGCGGTGCCCCACTGGCCGGCGCCGGTCTCGGTGGCGATGCGCTTGATGCCAGCCGCGCGGTTGTAGTATACCTGCGGGAGCGCGGTGTTGAGCTTGTGGCTGCCCACCGGGCTCACGCCCTCGTACTTGTAGTAGATGCGACAGGGAGTGTCCAGTGCCCTCTCCAGCCGGTGTGCCCGGTACAGCGGGCTGGGACGCCACAGCTTGTACAGTTCCTGCACCTCGGGAGGGATCTCGATGAAGCGCTCCAGCGACACTTCCTGCATGATGAGGTCCATGGGGAAGATGGCCGCCAGGTCATCGGGTCCGATCGGCTGCTTGGTCACCGGGTGCAGCGCTGGGGCCAGCGGGGTCGGCATGTCCGCCTGGACGTTGTACCAGTACTTGGGGATGCGGTCCTCGGGCAGGATGATCTTCGTCAGGTCGTCTCTGCTCATCTCGGCTTTCCTCTCCTCTCCTCGTT
>JARYMO010000341.1 GCA_029907055.1 Syntrophomonadaceae bacterium
GAGAACATCGAGGTCCGCATCCACCGTGCCCGCAAGGCCTTGCGCAAGCACCTCCTGGCACGCCTGGAGGAAAGGGGTGAATCCGTTGGACTGTCGGCGCGTTGATGACCTCCTGTTTGCCTTCCAGGACGGAGACCTCCCCTCCCCTCTGCGGCAGTCGGTGGAGGACCACCTGGCGCACTGCGCGCGCTGCCGGGCCTCGCTGGCCCTGGCAAGAGCAGAGACCGATGCCCTGCGTGACACCTCCGGCATTCCCGAGCTGTCCCCCCACTTCTCCCGCGCCGTGCGGGCAGCGGTGCAGGGCGGTGCCGTCGGGTCACCCGGAGGCCAGGGCTGGTGGTGGAGACTGGCGGCTGCGCTGCGGGCTCACCAACGCTGGCGCCTGGCGGCGGGCTGCGCGGCCGCGGCGTTGCTGCTGTTCCTTGCCCTGCCAGGCCTGACACGCCAGGCCCCGTCCACAGCACCCCTGCTCGCTCCCGCAGCGGGCGGGGATACGGACCTGGAGCTGCGCGCCCTTCCGCTCACTCCTTCCGCGGAGCAGGACGCCGCTCCGGCGGCGACAGAGCGCATCCGGCAGAGCACCAGGCCCCAGGCCACTGCCGGGCCCGCTCCATCCCCCGCGCTGAACGGACAACAGGCGCAGCCGGCGGACCGCCTGCGCTCACCTTCCGCTACCGAGGGGAATGGGCCGGTCAACCCGCCGCTGCCGGCAGCTTCCGCGGTGCCGCAGCCGCTGGCGGCAGAGCCGGCGCCAACCGCGGCCAAGTCGTGGGCGGGAACGGCGGTCAGCCCCTATGTCCCCCGCCCCGGCTACCTCCCCGAGGGCTACTCCCTGAGCCGGGTGGAGAGCGGCGTCGGGGGAGACGTGGCCCTGACCTACGAGAGGGACGGCGTGGTGCTCACTATACGGGCGTATCCCCGCATGGACCAGGCCGACGGTAACGTCGAGGCAGCCGCAGGGAAGGGAGGGGCAGAAGGACGGCAGCCCGAGGGCACCACCGTGTCCTGGGACGTGAGCCACGAGGGCGTGCGGTACCGGGTGGAGGTGTGCGGCACCCTGCCGCCCGAGGAACTGGCGCGGGTAGCCGCGTCGTGCGAGTAGAGAGGAGGAAAGAGCATGAGAGTGCCGAGGTTCGTGCGCGAAAGCCGCCGCCTGGCGGCGCTGGTGCTGGCAGCACTGCTGGTGGTGGGGGTTGCCTCCCCGGCGGCAATGGCCCAGGTGCAGGCGAATGCGCCCACCCTGAGCGTGACCGGAATGGGCACGGTCACCGTGGCCCCCGACCAGGCCCGGGCCAGCCTGGCCGTCACCACCAATGACCGGCTGCTGGCGGCCGCCCAGGAAGCCAACACCGCCATCACCCAGAAGGTCATGGAGGCCCTGCTCGCCTCGGGCGTGGCCCGCGAGGACATCCAGACCACCAGCTTCACGGTATGGCCGCAGTACTCGTATCCCAGCCCGGAGAACCCCACCCAGCCCCCCACCATCATCGGCTACCAGGTGCGCAACGAGCTGACCGTGACGGTCAAGACCATCGCCAACCTGGGACGGGTGCTGGATGCCGGTCT
>JARYMO010000049.1 GCA_029907055.1 Syntrophomonadaceae bacterium
CGCTCGCGCAGCGGGGGCGAAAAGAAAGAGGATGACAGCTCATCCTTCCGTTGCTGCAGTATGTAGCCCAGGGCCCGCGCGGGGTCGGCCAGGCGCACCAGCAGGCGCACCGCCCGCAAAGACTCCACCCGCGCCGCCAGCTCCTGCTGCAGGCGCTCGATGTCGGCGCGCCGCACCGGCTGCGCCAGCTCCAGGTGGATGTCCCAGGCCCCGGCCTGCGGGTCCACCACCACGCGCTCCACGCGCGCCCCCCGCCATTCCTCGCCCGCCGCGATGCCCAACCTGTCCCGCAACAGGCTCACCCAGTCCATCCCGTCGTTCCTCCCCGCCCCCGAAACAAGGGGACGCTCTTTTCGTTTCACCCCCTGAAACAAGGGGACGCTCTTTCCGTTTCACCGCTCCCGGCGAAACAAGGGGACGCTCTTCTTGTTTCAGGGCCGCTCAGTTCAGCCGCTCCACGCTGCGGGTACCCGGCACCTTGGCCAGCTGCTCGCGCACCATGGCCGGGGACACCGAGGGCGGCAACTGCAGCAGCAGCTCCACTTCCAGCGCCCCTTCCTCGCCCTCCAGGCGCGAGAGCTGGATGTTCTTGATGAGCACGTTCATTTCGCCCAGCGCCGAGCCCACCTTGCCCACCTGGCCGGGGCGGTCGTCCACCACCATCACGAACCCCTTGTACTCGCGCAGGCCGGTGAACTTCTCCTCGAAGCGGGCGAAGTAGATGAGCACCACCAGGATGAGGGCGGTGGTCAGCACCGCCGGGCCGTAGAGCCCGGCCCCCACCGCCAGGCCGATGCAGGCCACCACCCACAGGCCGGCAGCGGTGGTCAGCCCGCGGATGGTCGCCCCCTCGCGCATGATGGTGCCGGCCCCCAGGAAGCCGATGCCGCTCACCACCTGGGCGGCGATGCGCCCGGGGTCGGCGGTCACGTAGTTGTGGTACTGGACGTACATGTCCAAGGACACGATCATGGCCAGCGCCGAGCCCACCGACACCAGCGTGTAGGTGCGCAGGCCCGCCGGCCGGTTGAGGCTCTCCCTCTCCAGCCCGATGAGCGCGCCCAGCACGCAGGCCAGGCTCAACCGCACCACGATTTCCCATTCCGACACGTCTTTCACCCCGTTCGCGCCCGCCGCCGGGCGCGCCTTGCTCGTCCCCGGCCCGTGAAACAGGAAGAGCCTCCCCTGGTCTCCCTCCCCATGACGGTGAAACGAAAAGAGCGTCCCCTTGTTTCAGGGGGTGAAACGAAAAGAGCGTCCCCTTGTTTCAGGGGGTGAGGTCGGCGGCGATGAGCTCGCGCACCACGTCCACCACCCGCTCCAGCTCCACCTGCCGGGCCTCCGCCTCGCGGCGCCGCTTGACTTCCACCTTGCCGGCCGCCAGCGACTTGGGGCCGATGGTGATGCGCAGGGGGATGCCGATGAGGTCGGCGTCCTTGAACTTGACCCCCGCCCGCTCGTCGCGGTCGTCCAGCAGCACCTCCACCCCGGCCGCCTGCAGGCGGGCGTAGATGGACTCCGCCGCCTCCCGCTGCTCCGCGTTGTTCACGTTCACCGGCACCACCATGACCTGGTAGGGGGCAATGGCCATGGGCCAGATGATGCCATTCTCGTCGTTGTTCTGCTCCACCGCCGCCGCCATGGTGCGCGACACCCCGATGCCGTAGCAGCCCATCACCATCAGGCGCTCCTGCCCGGTCTCGTCCATGAAGGTGGCGCCCATGGCCTGCGAGTACTTGGTGCCCAGCTTGAAGATGTGCCCGGTCTCGATGCCGCGCGTCTCCGCCAGCCTGCCCTCGCGGCAGGACGGGCACAGGTCGCCGGCCTCGGCCTCGCGCAGGTCCACGTAGGCGGCAGGGGTAAAGTCGCGCCCCGGGTTGAGGTTCACGTAGTGGTAGTCGTCCTGGTTGGCGCCGGCGGCGAGATTGGCCATCAGCTCCACTTCCAGGTCCGCGTACAGCGGCAGCTGCAGCCCCACCGGCCCCAGCGAGCCGAAGCCGGCCCCGGTCAGCTCACGCGTCCAGGCCTCGTCGGCCATGAACAGCTCGTTGGCGCCCAGGAAGTTCTTCAGCTTGATCTCGTTCAGCTCGCGGTCGCCGCGCACCATCACCGCCAGCGGCTTGCCGTCAGCCACGTACACCAGGGTCTTGGCCGTCTGCCAGGCCGGCAGGCCCAGGAACTCGCTCACCTCGGCAATGGTCCGCCGCCCGGGGGTGTGCACCTTCTCCAGAGGCGCCGGCTCCGCCCGCTCCCCGCGCGGCTCGGGCAGGCACTCTGACTTCTCCACGTTGGCCGCGTAGCTGCAGCCGTCGCAGAACACCACCTTGGACTCGCCGGTGCTGGCCAGCACGATGAACTCGTGGCTGGCTGCCCCGCCGATGGCGCCCACGTCCGCCTGCACCACCCGGTAGTCCAGGCCCATGCGGTCGAACACCCGGCAGTAGGCCTCGTACATCTTCTGGTATGACACCTCCAGCCCCGCCTCGTCCACGTCGAAGGAGTAGAGGTCCTTCATGATGAACTCGCGCGCCCGCATCAGGCCGAAGCGGGGACGGATCTCGTCGCGGTACTTGTTCTGGATCTGGTACAGGAGCAGGGGCAGCTCGCGGTAGGAGTGCACCTCGTGGCTGACCAGGTCGGTGATGACCTCCTCGTGGGTCGGCCCCAGGCAGAAGTCGCGGTCATGGCGGTCCTTGAGCCGGAACATCTCGTCGCCGTAGACCGCCCAGCGCCCGGACTGCATCCACAGCTCGCTGGGCTGGATGATGGGCAGCCCCACCTCCTGGCTGCCGGCGCGGTCCATCTCCTCGCGCACGATCTGCATCACCTTGTGCAGCACCCGCAGGCCCAGCGGCAGGTAGGTGTAGATGCCGCCGGCCGTCTTGCGGATCATGCCCGCCCGGTACAGCAGGCGATGGCTGACGGTTTCCGCCTCCGCCGGGTCCTCTCGCAGCGTCGGGAACAACAGGGCTGATGCTCTCACCCCGTCCTGCACCTCCTCCATCTCCCCCCGCCGAAACAAGGGGACGCTCTTCTTGTTTCACCCTCCCCTTGAAACAAGGGGACGCTCTTTTCGTTTCAGGCCGGCGCAACGGCAGCCGCCCCCGCCGAAACGAGGGGACGCGCTTCCCGTTTCATCCCTGAACCCGGGGGAGCCCCCGGCCCGCTTGACCCCGCCACCCGCAGCCGCCCTGCCGGCCTTGCTTCGCCCCCCGGCCCTCCGGGCCCGGCGCCGCTCAGGAGGTCATTTCCTCGATCTCCTGCATCAGCGCGTCCACTAACCTGCTTTCTTCGACTCTGCCCACGATCTCTCCTTTTTTGAACAGCAGGCCGAAGCCGCGCCCGCCGGCAATGCCCACGTCGGCCTCCCGCGCCTCCCCCGGCCCGTTGACCACGCAGCCCATCACCGCCACCTTCAGCGGCACCGCCAGGCCGCGCAGGCGGCGGTCCACCTCCTCGGCGATGGGGATGAGGTCGATCTCGGTGCGCCCGCAGGTGGGGCAGGAGATGAGCTCCGGGCCGCGCTGGCGCAGCCCCAGTCCCGCCAGCACCTGGTAGGCGGCCCACACCTCTTCCTCCGGGTCGGCGGTGAGGGAGACCCTGATGGTGTCCCCGATGCCCTCCTCCAGCAGGATGCCGATGCCCAGCGCGGACTTGATGAGCCCCCGCTCGCGGGTGCCGGCCTCCGTCACCCCCAGGTGCAGGGGGTAATCGCAGCGCGCAGCCATCATGCGGTAGGCGGCCAGGGTGACGGGAATGGAGGAGGCCTTCAGCGAGACCTTGATGTCCCGGAAATCCATGTCCTCCAGGATGGCCACGTGCTCCAGCGCGCTCTCCACCATGGCCTCCGCGCAAGGCCCGCCGTAGCGCTCCAGCAGCGCCTTGTCCAGCGAGCCGGCGTTCACGCCCACGCGGATGGGCACCCCGCGGTCACGCGCCGCCGCCACCACCTCGCGCACCTTGTCGCGCCCCCCGATGTTCCCGGGGTTCAGGCGCAGGCCATCGGCCCCCGCCGCCAGGCTGGCCAGGGCCAGCCGGTGGTCGAAGTGGATGTCCGCCACCAGCGGGATGCCGATGCGCGGCCGGATGGCGGCAATAGCCGCCGCCGCTTCCATGTCCACCACCGCCACCCGCACCACCTCGCAGCCGGCCTGCTGCAGGCGCCCGATCTGGGCCACCGTGGCCTCCACGTCGCGGGTATCGGTGCTGCACATGGACTGCACCACCACCGGGTGCTCGCCGCCGATGGGCACCCCGCCCAGGTTCACCACCCGCCGGCGCAGGCGGGGCCTCACCACGCCGCCCGCCCCGCTTCCCGGGCCGGCCGCCGGCCGTCGCTCGCTCGCCGCGCCATGCATGAATCCCTCAATGTCCTACCTCCCCGCGCCCTGCGCCGCTCCCCGCGGCCCTGGTCGCCGCCCCACGCACCCTATGGGTCGATGATACGCAGGATGTCGTTGTAGGTGATGAGCGCGATGAGCGCCATCAGGAACACGAAGCCCAGGAAATGAATGAACCCCTCCCGCTCCGGCTCCATGGGCCGCCCGCGCACCGCCTCCACCAGCGCGAACACGATGCGGCTGCCGTCCAGGGCCGGGATGGGCAGCAGGTTGAGAATGCCCAGGTTGATGGAGAGCAGGGCGGCGAAGTTGAGCAGGTACACCCAACCGCCGGCCGCCGCGTCGCCGATCATGCGCGTGATGCCCACCGGGCCGGCCACGTCGGAGGGCGAAGCCGCCCCGCTGAACAGGTGGCCCAGCCCCAGCAGCAGCACCCAGGTAATCTGGAAGGTCTGCAGGAAGCCCTGCCTGAGCCCCTCCCACACCCCCACCTTGCGGAAGGTGAGCGCCTGGCGCACCCCCACCAGCGGCGGCTGGTCAGTCCCCGCTGCCTCCGGCACCACCGTCACCTGCAACACCCGGCCCTCGCGCTCGATGGTGAGCGGCAGCGGCTGCCCGGCCTGGGAGGCACGGACCTTCTTGACGAAGTCCTCCCAGTCCCGCACCGGCTGCCCGGCCACCGCCACGATGCGGTCGCCCTCGCGGATGCCCGCCTCGTAGGCCGGCTTGCCCACCACCGCTTCGCCCACCACCGTGTCCTCCACCGGGGTGGGAATGCCCACCAGGGTGAAGGTGGTGACGAAGATGACCGCCGCCAGGGCGATGTTCATCAGCGGCCCGGCTGCCGACACCCGCACCTTGGCCCCCGGGCTCTTGGCCGCGAACCCGCGCGGGTTGTCGCGGTCCTCCCCGCCCTCGCCGGTCATGCGCACGAAGCCCCCCAGGGGCAGGATGCGCACCGAGTACAGCGTCTCCCCGCGCCGCACCCCGAACAGGCGTGGCCCGAAGCCCAGGGCGAACTCCTGCACCTCGATGTCCTCGCGCCGCGCCATCACGAAATGGCCCACTTCGTGGGCCAGGATGATGATGGCGATGACGACCAGCGCTGTCACTATGGTCATGTGTTCTCCTTCCCCTTCACGGTCCCCGACTCCCCGGGAAACCTGCACGGCCGGCCCGCACCCCTGCCGCCGGCGGCTGCTCCAGTTGGCGGCGGCTGCCCACCGGCCGCGCCGCCCGCCATCCCTCGGCCGCTACTTCGCCCCCAGGGAGCGGAACAGCTCGCGGGCCTCGGCGTCCGCGGCCCGCACCTGGGCCAGATCGGGATGGTCCACCACCCGGTGGCGGTCCATCACCGCCGCCACCCGCTCGGCGATGTCCGTGAAGCCCAGGCGCCCCTGCAGGAAGGCCTGCACGGCCTCCTCGTTGGCGGCGTTCATCACTGCCGGCAGCGTCCCCCCGCGCCTGCCCGCCGCGTAGGCCAGGGCCAGCGCCGGGAAGCGCTCCAGGTCGGGAGCGTAGAAATCCAGCGAGCCCAGGGCGGTCAGGTCCAGCCGCGGCGCCGGCGCCGGCCAGCGCTCGGGGTAGGAGAGGGCGTACTGGATGGGAATACGCATGTCGGGCACGCCCAGGTGCCCGATGAACGCGCCGTCCACGAACTCCACCAGCGAGTGCACGATGCTGCGCGGGTGGATAACGACGGCGATTTGGTCATATTCTACCCCAAACAGGTGATGGGCTTCAATGACCTCCAGGCCCTTGTTCATGAGGGTGGCAGAGTCGATGGTGATCTTGGGCCCCATGTTCCAGGTGGGGTGCTGCAGGGCCATCTCCGGCGTCACCCGCCGCAGCTCCTCGGGCCCCAGGTCGCGGAAGGGCCCGCCGGAGGCGGTCAGCCACAGCTGGCGCACGTACTCCTCCTCGCCCTCCAGGCACTGGAAGATCGCCGAGTGCTCGCTGTCCACCGGCAGCAGCAGCGCCTGCCGCTCCGCCGCCAGCCGCATCACCAGGTCGCCCGCCGCCACCAGGGTCTCCTTGTTGGCCAGCGCCACCCGCTTGCCCGCCTGCAGCGCGGCCAGGGTGGGCAGGATGCCCACCACCCCCGTCACCGCCACCAGCACGGTGTCCGCCGCCGGCAGCGCCGCCATCCAGGCCAGCCCCTCCTCGCCGGCCACCATTTCCATGCCCGGCAGCAGGCGCCGCAGGGCCGGGTAGGAGTGCTCGCTGCCCACCCCCACCACCTGGGGGGCGAACTCGCGCGCCAGCTCTGCCAGCCGCTCCCCCCGCCTCCCTGCCGCCAGCCCCACCACCTGGAAGCGGTCGGGGTGCTGGCGCACCACGTCCAGCGCCTGCTCCCCGATGGAGCCGGTGCAGCCGATGATGACTACCTTCTGTCGCATGCTCTCACCCCCGTTCCCTCCGGCAGGGCGCGGCGACGCCCGGCGCCTGCCCTACACCCGCCGGTAGTACTGGGCGAGCCGGGCGAACACCCCCGCCCGCTGGCAGGCCATCAGCAGGATGACCGTCACCGGGCCCAGGATCAGCCCGCTGGGCCCCAGCAGTTTCAGTCCCACGTAGAGCGAAAAGAGGGTGGCCAGCGGCGGCAGCCCGATCTGGTCGCCCACCACCTTGGGCTCCAGCACCTGGCGCACCGCGGAGATGACCCCGTACACCACCAGCAGCCCCACCGCGAAGCCGGTCTTCCCGGTGGCGAAGGAGAAGGCCGCCCAGGACAGGAACATGAGGCCCGGCCCCAGCACCGGCAGCAGGTCCAGCAGGCCGGTGAGCATGCCCAGCGAGAGGGCGTACTTCACCCCCAGCACCTTGAGGCCGATGACCGTCAGCACCGCCGTCACCGTCACCAACAGGCTGTAGGCCTTGAGGAAACCGGTAAAGGCGGCGAACAGGTCGTTGATGACCACCCGCACCGTGCCCCGCCAGCTGGCCGGCAGCACCCCCAGGAACCAGCGGCGGATGGCCGCCCGGTCGCGGGTGATGAAGAAGGTGGCCACGGTGGCGATGAGCAGGAACACCACGAATCCCGGCAGCGCCCCCAGCAGGGCCACCATGGCGTTGGCAGTGCCCGCCAGTCCCTCCTGCACCCCGCCCAGCAGGCCCAGCAGCCCGGAGCGGATGGACTCCTGCACGTTCTCCGGCAGCCGCAGCTGCAGGTAGAAGACCTGCGCCCGGCCCAGCCAGTCCATCACCTGGTCACTGATCTGCGGCGCCTGCTCCACCAGCACCCCGTACAGCCCGGAGAGCTCCCGCACCAGGCGGGCCACCAGTGCCGTCAGCAGGAAGCCGGACAGCCCCACCACCAGCAGCAGCGTGAGCAGCACCGCCAGCGTGCGCCCGGTCTTCAGGCGGCGCTCGAACCAGTCCACCAGCGGCTCCACCGCCACCGCGAACAGCACCGCCACGATGAAGGGCGCCAGGATGCCCGGCAGCGCCCGCAGCCAGCCCCCCAGCAGCGGCAGCAGGAAGGTCACCAGCAGGTAGAACACCAGCAGGCCCACCGCGAAGATGGACCACTTGACCAACGTCTTCAGGCTGCGCTTCAGTTCCGGATCCACGCCTCCACCTCCATTGGCCCGTGGCCCCCGCCGGGCCGGCGCTGAAACAAGAAGAACGTCCCCTTGTTTCAGGTTTCGTGGGAAAGGGGTGAAACGAAAAGAGCGTCCCCTCGTTTCAGGGGGGTGAAACAAGAAGAGCGTCCCCTTGTTCCAGAGGAGCGTCCCCTTGTTTACTAGCGGAAGTAGTAGTAGAGCAGGGGGAGCACCCACATGAAGCTGTCGAAGCGGTCCAGCACCCCGCCGTGGCCGGGCAGGATGCTGCCCGAGTCCTTGACCCCGAAGTGGCGCTTCATGGCCGACTCCATCAGGTCGCCGGCCTGGGCCAGCACGCTGGCCGCGCCCCCCAGCAGCACCGCGTCCAGCAGCGGCTGCCTCCCCCACAGCATGGCTACCGCCACCGCCACCGTCAGCAGCAGGGCGCCCAGCGAGCCCTCCACCGTCTTGCCCGGCGACAGCAGGGGGGCCAGCTTGCGCCTGCCCAGCAGCCGCCCGGCGAAGTAGCCGCCGGTGTCGCTGGCCCAGGTCAGCAGGAAGCCCAGCAGCAGCACGAAGAACGGCTCCGCCAGCGCCGCCTCGATGCGCAGGCCGTAGCCGAACAGCACCCCTATGTACACCGCCCCGAACCAGGTCAGGGCCAGGTCAGCCAGCCGCACCTCGGGGAAGAGGGCGATCTGCACCCCGCTCACCAGCAGCAGACCCAGCAGCACCATGGCCGCGTCGCCGGTGCCGCCCATCACCACCGCCATCTGCAGCGACAGCAGCAGCAGGGCCAGCATGGCCACCGGCCGGTACCCTCCCTGGCGGGCCATGCTCACGAACTCCGCGGTGGCCACCAGCGCCAGCAGGGCCACCAGCCCGGTCCAGTACATGCCGCCCAGCCAGGCGGTGCCGATGAGCACCGGGATGCCCACCGCCGCCGTCAGCAGCCTCGTCTTCAACATCCGCTCACCTGTCCTCCCACCCTCCCCCGAAACAAGGGGACGCTCTTTCCGTTTCACGGTGAAACAAGGGGACGCTCTTTTCGTTTCACCGCTCGCTCCCGTTGCAGCAGGCAAGGAGCGCCTTCATTCCCCCGCGACCGGGCGCTGGTCCCGGCGTCCCCGCCGGCAGGGCAGGAACGGCCCTTCCGGTCCCCCTGCCCCACACCACGGGCGGCCTACCCGCCCGCTGCCGCCGGCTGCCACTGGCATGCCCGTCCCCAGTAGCAGAGGCTGAAACAAGAAGAGCGTCCCCTTGTTCCACGGTGGCGGAAGACTGAAACAAAAAGAGCGTCCCCTTGTTTCAAGGAGGGGTGAAACAAAAAGAGCGT
>JARYMO010000342.1 GCA_029907055.1 Syntrophomonadaceae bacterium
GAGATGGCCGAAGCCGAGGTGGCCCGGCTGCGGGCGGACCTGGAGAGCTACATCCACCTGTACCCGGAGTTCCTGACCTCGCTGGTCCCCGTGCCGATGGCCCCCGGCGCCCCCGCCATCGTCCGGACCATGGTGGCGGCCGCGGCGCGAGCCGGGGTGGGTCCGATGGCCGCGGTGGCAGGGGCTATTGCCCAAGCGGTGGGGGAACGCCTGCGCACCCGGACCCGCGAGGTCATCGTGGAGAACGGGGGCGACATTTACCTGTGCTGCCAGCGCGACCGCCAGGTGGCCCTGTTTGCCGGGGATTCGCCCTTCAGCAACCGGGTGGCGGTGCGCATCGAAGGGGGGCGGGGCCCGCGGGGGGTCTGCACCTCCTCGGGCACGGTCGGGCCTTCGCTCAGCCTGGGCCGGGCGGACGCCGCGCTGGTCATCGCGGCGGACGTCGCCCTGGCGGACGCCGTGGCCACGGGGGCCGGAAACCGCGTGCAAGCAGACAATGACCTGCGCCAGGCCGTGGAGTGGGCCCGTGCCATCGAGGGAGTGGACGGCATCGTGGTGGTGCGGGGGAGGGAAATGGCGGCCTGGGGCGACGTTGAACTGGTGAGACTGTGAACGAGAGCGAGGGGGAGGAGAGCCCATGCGGGTGGCAACCAGTGTGCTGCAGCTGATCGGGCGCACGCCCATCCTGCGGCTGGATCGCATGACCGGTCCCGGCTCGGGCCGGGTCTTCCTCAAGCTGGAGGCGTGGAACCCCGGGGGGAGCATCAAGGACCGGCCGGCCCTGTTCATGATCGAGCAGGCGGAGCGCGATGGCAGCCTGCGGCCCGGCGCCACCATCATCGAAGCCACCAGCGGCAACACGGGCATCGGTCTGGCGATGGTGGCGGCGGTGAAGGGCTATCCTATCGTCATCGTGATGCCGGAGAACATGAGCGAGGAGCGCAAGAAGATCCTCAGGGCCTACGGGGCGCAGCTGGTGCTCACGCCGGCCGCGGAGGGCATGGCGGGAGCGGTACGCAGGGCGGAAGAGCTGGCGGCGGCCGACGACAAGTTCTTCATGCCGCGCCAGTTCGAGAATCCGGCCAATGCGGCCAGCCACCAGCTCACTACTGCTCAAGAAATCCTGGAGCAGATGGGCACCGAGATCGATGTCCTGGTGGCAGGGGTGGGCAGCGGCGGCACCATCACCGGTCTGGCCGAGGCGCTCAAGCCGCGCATCCCCGGGTTGCGGGTGGTGGCGGTGGAGCCGTCCGCCTCCCCGGTGCTGAGCGGGGGGCAGCCGGGTCGACATGACATCCAGGGCATCGGGCCAGGGTTTGTCCCGCCGGCGCTGCGCATGGACCTGGTGGACGAGGTGTTCCCGGTGGGCGACCAGGAGGCGCTGGACACGGCCCGGGAAATCGCCCGGCGCGAGGGGCTCCTGGTGGGGATCTCCACCGGGGCGGCGGTGTTCTGCGCGCTGACGCTGGCGGCGGGAATGGGAAGGGGAGCACGGGTGCTGGCCATTGCCCCTGATGGAGGCGACAAGTACCTCACGAC
>JARYMO010000343.1 GCA_029907055.1 Syntrophomonadaceae bacterium
GGTGGCCACCGGCTACGGAAAGATCACCGTGCGGGTGGCGGGAGCAGTGCACATCCCGGAGATCCAGGCCCACGTGCTGGGGGCATGTGCCAGTACCGGCCTGCAGTCCTTCACCCTGCTGGACATCGGTGGGCAGGACACCAAGGTGGTGCAGGTCCGCCGGGGGCAGGTGAAGGACTTCCTGACCAACGACCGCTGCGCCGCCAGTTCCGGGCGCTACCTCGAGCACATGGCCGAGATACTGGGGATAAGCGTGGAGGAACTGGGGCGCTACGACGAGCGACCGGTGGAACTCAACGCTACCTGCGCCATTTTTGGCGAGACAGAGATTATCGGCAAGATCATTGCCGGCGCCTCTACCGAGGAACTGGCGGCTGGTGTCAACTACGCCGTCTTCCGGCGCTGTGCGCCGATGCTGCGCCGGCTCCCCAGCGAAGTGGTGGTGATGGCGGGAGGCGGCGCTCTCAACCCGGCCCTGGCCCGCATCGTGTCGCGCGAGCTGGGGGTGGAAACCGTGGCGCTGGCCGACCCCCAGTTCAACGGGGCCAGAGGATGCTGCGCCTATGGGAGGGACATGGGGTGGAGCTGACGGTGGTGGGTTGCTGGGCGCCGTACCCGCGGGCGGGGGAGGCCTGTTCCTGCTACCTGGTGCGGGGGCGACAGGCCACCCTGATATTGGACTGCGGGCACGCGGCGTTCTCGGTGCTGCAGCGGTACGCGGATTTCCGCACCATTGACGCGGTGGTCATCACCCATTTCCATCCCGACCACTACGTGGACCTGTACGCGCTGCGCCATGCCCTGCGCGGGGCCCGCTTCCTGGGGTCGCGCACCGAGCCGGTGCGACTGCTGCTGCCGCCGGGGCCGGAGGCCATGGTGGAGTACTGGCGCCAGACGGAAGAATTCGTGGTCGAGCGGTGCGAGGGGCCGGTGGCGGTCGGGGACCTGGTGCTGCACTTTCACCCCGTGCCGCACGCGGTGCCCGCCCTCCTGGTGGCGGTGAGCCAGGGCCGGCGCCGACTGGTGTACAGCGGGGATACTGACTACGCCCCGCCTGCCCTGCAGCCGGCCCAGGGAGCGGACCTGCTGCTGGCGGAGGCCAGTCTGCTGGACTTCGACCGGGAGTACGCGCGAAGGGCCATGCACCTCACTGCTCGCGAGGCGGGGCGGTGGGCCGCCGAGAGCGGGGTGGGCCGGCTGGTGGTGACCCATTTCTGGCCCGAGTACGAGGTGGAAGACGTGATGGCCGAGGTGCGGGCGGAGTACGGCGGGCCAGTGCTGGCGGCCCGCGAGGGCCTGCGCGTGGAGGTGTGAGGCTGCAGTCGTCGAGGAGGACGCGATGAGGACAGTCAGCACGGAGCAGATCCAGGTGGCGGTGGCGGCGGCAGTGGTGGAGGCCAACACCCGGCTGCCGGCAGACGTGGTGGAGGCCCTGGAGGGGGCCCTGGCCCGCGAGGAGTCGCCGTTGGGGCGGCAGGCGCTGGCCATCCTGGTGGAGAACGCGCGCATCGCGCGCTGTGAAGGCTTGGCCTTGTGCC
>JARYMO010000050.1 GCA_029907055.1 Syntrophomonadaceae bacterium
GGGCGGTGGCGGCCTCACGCGCGCCGGCAGCCACCTCTGCCGGGGAACGCCGGCTGGCCGCCGCTGCCTGCTGCACCGCCTGTTCCCAGGTGAGGAGGCGGGTATCGGTGTCCGGGGCGATGCCGCGCAGCGCCTCCTCCACTGCTGCCGACAATACGGGCAGGAGGTCCACCGGCTGGCACCGGGCGCTGACCAGGTTGAAGCAGGCGGCGGCAGCCTCGGCGGTCTGCAGGTCGTAGGCCCGCTTGCGGTCCCGCACCTGCAGGCAGAGGGGAGGGGATACGCCGGCGCCGCAGGCGCGCGCCACCTGGGGGCTGTCCTCTAGCACCTCCACCACCCGCGTCACCATACGTACCGCGCTCAGTCCGCGTGCTGCCCCGGCGTGGCCGCTGACGCCCCGGCAGTACACCACGGCCAGCATCTTGCCGGCGCTCCCGTGGTAGAGGGCGGGCGCGGCGGTCAACCCTCCTCCTGCCAGGCAGGGCTCGCAGCAGATGGCGGCGGTGAACGGCGGACCCTGCTGGTGCAGGCGGGCCAGGTGAGGGAGTGCGGCCGTCATGCCCAGCGATTCGGCTTCTTCGTCGGGCACCGCCAGCAGCACCACCCGGCCCCGCCACTGGGAGCGGTGCGTGGCCAGCCAGCGCACCGCCTCCAGCTGCAGTGCCAGCCCGAACTTCATGTCCAGCACCCCGCGTCCCCACAGGAAGCGCCCGCTCTCCAGGTCGGCCTGCACGGCCCCGGGCAGGTCGAGCCCAGCCAGTGCGGCAGGAAGGCGGCGGGGCTGGAAGGCCCAAGGCTGCAGGGCGCCGTAGTCCCGGGCCGAAACCACGTCGTAGTGGCCGAGCAGCAGCACCGCGTGCCCGCCGGGCCGCGGCGAGTCGAGGACCGCCATCACCGCCTGTCGGGCCCACGCATCCCCGGGCACCGGCAGCAGGCGCAGCGCTCCGCCCGCCTTCCGGAACTCGCCGCCTTCCTCCAGCAGTTGCCGCAGGAGGGGGACCATGGCGGCCTCCCCCGGCGTCCGCGATACGCTCGCTACCTCCGCCATCCGCACCGTGTCGTGCAACAGCCGTTCCGTGTCCACCTTTCTGCCCCCCGCGTGATCCCGTGTCTGCTGTCTCCAGTGTACGCGGCGGGGAGCACACGGGCAACGCGCGGGGAAGCAAAGGCGGTGAACCCTGCCGGCAGGTCAGCCCCGGACAGGGGGAGGAAGAGCGATCCGGGGCGGGCACTGCAGAAGGAAACGAAAAGCGCGCCCCCTTATTGGAGGGGCGCGGGCAGAGCGCGGAAAGGCAGGGGTGGCGAACCCCTGCCGGAAGGTCGGAGTCGGGTATGGAGGGCCGCCAGAGCGCCCGCAACCCGCGGGGGAACCAGAAATGCGTCCCCTGGTGTTTCAAAGCGGTGAAACAAGAAGAGCGTCCCCTTGTTTCAAGGGTGAAACGAAAAGAGCGTCCCCTTGTTTCAGGGTGAAAAGAAAAGAGCGTCCCCTTGTTTCAGGGCGTGCCCGTCAGGGGCGGTCAGGCGATGGAGGCCTGGCGCACGGCCCGCTGCTGGCGGATGAACTGCCGGCCTGCCTCCATGGCCGCCATGTTGAGTGCCATCTTGTCCAGGTACTTGCCCTTGAAGGTCTTGACCAGGTAGTTGTAGGTGCCGCTGGGGTCGACGGCATCGGTCGCTTCCAGCAGCGCTCCCAGCACCACCATGTTGGAACCGCGGGGCAGTCCTGCCTCGGCCGCCAGTTCTGCGGCTGGAATGAAGTAGGAGGTGATGTCCGTGCGCTTGGTGTCGCGGTGCACCAGCGAGCCGTTGATGAGCAGGATGCCACCGGGCCTCACTACCGGCTCGAACTTGAGCAGCGAGGCCTGGTTCATCACCACCACCACCCCCGGGTCCGACACCAGGGGAGAGCTGATCTCCCGGTCGGAGAGGGTCACCAGGCAGTTGGCGGTGCCGCCGCGCATCTCGGCTCCGTAGGAGGGCACGTAGGAGACCTTCTTGCCTTCTGCGATGCCGGCATAGGCCAGGAACAGGCCCATGGTCAGCACTCCCTGTCCACCGAACCCTGCCAGCAAGAACTCCTTCTTCATGCTTTCACTCCTTCCGGCACCTTGAACTCACCCAGCGGGTAGGTCGGCAGCATCTTCTCCTCCACGAACTTCAGCGCTTCCAGAGGGGCCAACCCCCAGTTGGTGGGGCAGGCGGAGAGCACCTCCACCAGGCTGAAGCCCAACCCCTGCATCTGCACCTCGAAGGCCTTGCGGATGGCCTTCTTGGCCCGCACCACCTGCGCGGGATTGAACAGCGCCACCCGGGTGACGTAGGCCGCCCCCTCCAGGGTCGCCAGCATTTCGGACACCCGGAAGGGGAAGCCCTGCTCGCGCCCGCGGCCGCGGGGGCTGGTGGTGGTGACCTGGCCGGTCAGGGTGGTGGGCGCCATCTGGCCGCCAGTCATTCCGTACAGGGTGTTGTTGACGAAGATAACGGTGATGTTCTCTCCTCGCACCGCGGAGTGGACCATCTCGGTGGTGCCGATGGCGGCCAGGTCACCGTCGCCCTGGTAGGTGAACACCAGGTGGTCGGGCAACACCCGCTTCACGCCGGTCGCCACCGCCGGGGCGCGGCCGTGCGAGGGACCGATGCCGTCGAAGTTGAAGTACTCGTAGGCGAACACGCCGCAACCGACCGATCCCACCCCTACCGTCTTCTCGACCATGCCCATCTCTTCTACCACCTCGGCCACCAGCCGGTGGGCGATGCCGTGGTTGCAGCCCGGGCAGAAGTGCCAGGGCCGGTCCAGCAGGGTGGAAGGGCGCTGATATCCCTTAGCCATTGACCAGTTGCACCTCCCTGGCTTCCTTGCGGATCCGCTCGAAGATTTCATCCGGGTTGGGCACCAGGCCGATGCGGTTGAACAGTGTCACCGGTACCCTGCCCTGGATGGCCAGCCGCACGTCCTCCACCATCTGGCCCATGCTGATCTCTGCCGCCATCACCAACCGGGCCTGGCTCGCTGCTTCGCGCAGGGCGGCAGCGGGGAACGGCCACAGGGTGACGGGGCGGAACAGGCCGGCCCGGATGCCGTGCTCGCGCGCCATCTCCACCGCCGCGCGGGCCACCCGGCTCATGATGCCGAAGGCCACTACCACGATGTCGGCGTCCTCCGTCAGGTACTGCACGCTGCGCTGCTCGTTGCGCTCTATCTCGGCATACTTGGCGAACAGCCGTTGGCAGTGCTGTTCCAGCTTGTCGGCCGGCAGGTACAGAGTGTGGACGATGTTGGGGCCGCGGCCGCCTTTCATGCCGGTGGTCGCCCAGGGGCGATGAACCGGATAGGGTTCGGTGTCGGGGAGCACAACTGGCTCCATCATCTGGCCCATCATGGCGTCACCGAACACCATGACCGGCGTGCGGTACTTCTCGGCCAGCTCGAAGGCCAGCACGGTGTGATCGATGAGTTCCTGCACCGAGGACGGCGCCAGCACCACCAGCCGGTAGTCGCCGTGGCCGCCGCCCTTGACGGACTGGAAGTAGTCGGCCTGCGAGGGGTGAATGCCGCCCAGGCCGGGGGCCCCGCGCATGATGTTCACCAGCACCGCCGGCAGCTGCGCCGAGGCGATGTACGAAATGCCCTCCTGCATGAGCGAGATGCCCGGGCTGGAGGAGGCGGTCATGACGCGCGCTCCCGCGGAGGCTGCCCCGAACACCATGTTGATGGCCGATACCTCACTCTCTGCCTGCACGTAGGCTCCCCCGACTTCAGGCAGGCGGCGCGCCAGTTGTTCCAGCACCTCCGATTGCGGGGTGATGGGGTACCCGAAAAAGTAGCGGCAGCCAGCGGCAATCGCCGCCTCGGCCACGGCTTCGTTGCCCTTCATCAGGATTGGCTCGCTCATGCTGCACCACCTTCCAGGACCTCGATGACCACGTGGGGGCACATCAAGGCGCAGATGCCACACCCGTTGCACCTGGCCGCATCGGTAACCGTGGCCGGGTTGTAGCCCTGGTCGTTGGTGTGCGCGGCCAGGGCGATGATCTTGCGCGGGCAGAAGGCCACGCAGAAACCACAGCCCTTGCAGTACTGCTCCAGAAACTTCACCTGGAACACCCGTTATCCTACCTCCTCTAGTCCAGCGTCTGCTCCAGCCAGGGTGGGGAAAGGTAGATCTCCAGCGGCATCACCGGCACCTGCAGTTCCGTGGCCAGGTCCACCTGCCACTCGTCCAGGAAACGTCGGCGCACCGTCAGTCCCAGTACCGGCAACCCCAGGAGCCGGGCGGCCTCCACCACCACCGCGTGACCCCGCCGCACCACGTCCAACGTGGTGTGCGGTCCCAGGTTGGGATTGCTCTCCAGCCATCTCAGGGCCAACCGCGACCGCTCCTGGATGCCGGCGGCCATGGCCGCGATGGCCCGGGCGGTGCGGGTGAAGGGCCGGTAGGGGTTCACCACCATGATGCCGTCGTAGTCAAATCCCTCCAGGTCCGGGGCCAGCCCGCCCAAGGCAGTGGCCCCCATCTCGTCGCCGCCTACATCGAGGACCAGCCGGACAGCGGGATTACGGATGAGCGCAGCAACGCCGGGTCCGTAGATGGGCAGGTCCGCGTAGGCCAGGTCCCCCGGGGGGACCACCGCCCGCACCCCGTGCGACTCCAGCAGTGCGCGTGCCTCGCGGGTGCGAAAGTACGGGTTGACGATGTCAAGGTCCACCAGGGCGACCTCCCGGGCCGATGCCGCCGGCGCTCCCGCGGCCAGGCGCAGGGCAAGATTCAGCGAGAACTCGCTCTTGCCGCTGCCGAAACTGCCGGTCACGACGATGATGCGTCCCAACCGTGACTCGAGGGAGTCCATGCAGCCGCTCCGCTCCTCCCTGCCATCAGGTGTCCCGGTGGTCAGACCAGTCAACATTGTATACATTATAGCAAAGCAGATCCGGTCAAAAAAGGCCGCCGGAGCGAAAAAGCAGCCGGCAATTGAGAAAAATTGAACATGAAGCGGTAAACAGGAAAGAATTGGAGGCTTGACGGCCCTGGCGCCATGCACGTGATGCAGCGCTGCAGGCGGGCCTGGGGCGGGCGCCTGCATACGGCCGCACAAAAAGCCCGTCCCCTGCAACGCACAGGTGACGGGCGGGCCGACAAATTGACCATGATCCCCTGCGCCGGAACAGGGGACGAGTCCAGCAAGGCAGGCAACAGCGGCCGTCCACGGCAACGGTGCTGCCGAATGTAGGAGGCGGCGGGAAGCCTGTCCGCGCCGCTTCAGGTGGTCTGCTTGAAGTAGTCGAGGTACAGGTAGACGGTCCAGACCGCGATGATGGTAGCCAGGATGACGCGCAGCACCATGCTTCTTCCCCCTCTCCCCCGGCCTGCGTCCTCGTACCTAAATTATCGGACAATATGGGCATAAAGTCAAATATATTGTGATAAATCGTGCCTGCGGTCGCGGTGGCACTGGGCCCCTGCGATCCCGATTGCAGGGGCCCGCTTGCTGATGGGCTTCGCAGCAGCAGCGAGATGAAGCAGTGCTATAATGAAATAGGGCGGAGACCGCGCCCGGGCAACAAGGCGGGGAGGAGGTGGACCGTGGCCTGGTGGGCAGTGGTGCTGGCGCTGGTGGGAGCGGTGGTCGCCGCCAGCCTGGTCCCCGTCGAAGCCCGGCTCCGCGTGCGGTGGGGAGCAGCCTTCGAAGGGGAGGCGGAGCTCTCCTGGGGCCCGGGGGTGTTCGGTTACCGGGTGGGGAGAGGTCACGGCGAGGTGCTGCTGGGACTGTGGTCCCTGCGGGTGGTCCCGGCTGGGCGGCGTGCGCGCCGGGAGAGGCGGGGCGAGCGGCAGCGTTCCCGCCGGCCTGCGCGGTGGCTGAACGCTGACGCGGCGAAGGTGGTGTGGGGCATGGTGGACCGCGCCTGGCGGTCGATGCGCTGGGAGGCCCAGGGCCGCCTGCGGGTGGGCTTCGAGGACCCGGCGGTGACCGGGTGGCTGTTCGCCGTGGCCGGTGGCCTGGAACTGGAGCGGAGACTGCCGCAGGTGCGGATGGAGCCCGATTTCCTGGCAGCGGGGGTGCGGGGGTGGCTGTGGGGCAGGGTGCGCGCGAGACCGGCGACGCTTGTCGCCGCGGTGGTCAGCGTGGCGCTGTCGCCAGCGGGCAGGCGCCTGTGGCGTTACAGGCGAGGGAAGGAGTGAGTCGACGGTGACAGAATTCGACCTGGCGGCCAGCGTGGAAGCGCTGTTCGGCAACCTGGAAAAGGTGGCGGACACCAGGCGGGTGTTCGGGGAGCCGGTCACGGTGGGCGAGGCCACGCTCATCCCGGTCATCGAGCTGTCGTTCGGGCTGGGTGCAGGCGGGGGCAGCGGCGGTTGCCCGAACAAGGAGAGCGGGGCCGGGGCCGGGGGCGGCGTGGGCGCGAGAGTTGCGGCGTCGGCGGTCATCGTCATCCGTGGCGACCAGGTGCAGGTAATGAGCATCAAGAAATCGGCTGCCCTGGACAAGCTGGTAGAGATGGTCCCGGGCATCGTAGACCGGCTCAGGCCGGCCAGCAAGGAGGGGGTCGTCGCCGGGGCCGACCAGGCCTGATGCCAGAGGGTGGGAGGGGCGGCCTGCTGCGGGAGTAGTGCTGCTGCGCGGTCTTCGGGTCCAGCGGTGCGGTCGCCCGCGCGGGGTTGGCGACACCCCGCCCCGGGCACTGGGAGTGAGCGCTCGGGTGCTGGGAAGGGTTGGAAATGGAAATTGCCCCTTGCGGTCACCGCGGTCGTGAGGTATCCTGCAAATAGAGGACTAAAAGCATCTCCTTTAACTTCAATTGGGGCGGGGTGGTGGTCCTGTCGTGACGGGCGCAGAGTCTTGTGTGAGGAGGCATGTCCATGTTCTGCAACCAGTGTGAACAGACGTCCAAGGGAACCGGCTGCGTGACGGTGGGGGTGTGCGGCAAGAAGGCCGACGTCGCCGCCCTGCAGGACCTGCTGAGCCAGGCAGTGGCCAGCTTGTCCAGGACCGTGCGGACAGCGCGGGAGCGAGGCGTGGAGGCAAGCGGTGCGGACCGGCTCGCCTGCGAGGCCCTCTTCGCCACGCTGACCAACGTGAACTTCGACCCGCAGGCCCTGGCAGGGTACGTGGGCCGCATCAGCGAGGAAGAGGCCAGGCTGCGCGAGCGGGCGGGTTTGGGGCCGGCTTCCTGGCAGGTGGCCCCCGACCTGGCGGGCATGGTGAGCCAAGGGGAACGGATGGGGTACCCGGGCAGCCAGGAGCCTGATGCCGACCTGCGCTCGCTGCAGGAGATCCTCCTCTACGGGGTGAGGGGGGTGGCAGCGTATGCCTTCCATGCTGCAGACCTGGGCCAGGAGGACCAGGCGGTCTACGACTTCATCCACCAGGCCATGGCCGCGCTGGGCTCTGAGCGGTCCCTGCAGGAGTGGCTGGCCATGGCGCTGAAGTGCGGAGAGGTCAACCTGCGGGCCATGGAACTGCTGGACGCGGCACATACCGGCACCTTTGGCCACCCGGAACCGACCCCCGTGCGCCTGGGGCCTCTCGCTGGCAAGTGCCTCCTGGTCTCGGGTCACGACCTGCGCGACCTGGACCGCGTGCTGCAGCAGACGGCCGGCAAGGGCATCTTCGTCTATACCCACGGGGAGATGCTCCCGGCCCATGCCTACCCGGGGCTGAAGAAGTACCCCCACCTGGCCGGGCACTATGGCACCGCCTGGCAGAACCAGAAGCAGGAGTTCGCAGCGTTCCCGGGGCCCATCCTGATGACCACCAACTGCCTGCAGGAGCCGCAGGCGCCGTATGCGGGCAGCATCTTCACCACCGGCCCGGTGGGCTGGCCGGGGGTCTCGCACCTGGTGGGCCAAGACTTTTCTCCCCTGGTCCATAAAGCGTTGCAGATGCCCGGCTTCGCGGCGGAGGAGGACAAGGGGACGGTGCTGACCGGGTTCGCGCGCAATGCGGTGCTGGGAGTGGCGGACCAGGTCATCGGAGCCGTGAGAGCTGGCGCCATCCGCAGGTTCTTCCTGGTGGGCGGTTGCGACGGGGCCAAACCGGGGCGCAGCTACTACGCCCAGCTGGTGGATGCCCTGCCCCCGGACACCGTGGTGTTAACGCTGGCCTGTGGCAAGTTCCGTTTCTTCGACCACCAGCTGGGGGACATCGGTGGCATCCCGCGCCTGCTGGACATGGGCCAGTGCAACGATGCCTACTCCGCCATCCAGGTGGCGCTGGCCCTGGCAGATGCCTTCCAGTGCGGGGTGAACGACCTGCCCTTGTCCATGGTGCTGTCGTGGTTCGAGCAGAAGGCGGTCTCCATCCTGCTCACCCTGCTGTACCTGGGGGTGAAGAACATCAGGCTGGGGCCCAGCCTGCCGGCCTTCGTTTCCCCCAACGTGCTGCAGGTGCTGGCGGACACCTACGGCCTGCGCCCCATCGGCACGGTGGAAGAAGACCTGGCGGCCATGCTGGCCTAGAAGGGAGGCGCGGGCATGAACAACGGTGAACGAAACGATGCCGGTGGGCCCAGAGTTGCGCAGGCGACGTCGCTGGCAGAAGCGGTGCAGTACCAGTCCGGGGCGGTGGTCAGCAAGACGCTGGTCCGCCAGCCGGGCGGCAGCGTCACCCTGTTCGCCTTCGCCGCCGGACAGGGGCTGAGCGAACACACGGCGCCCTTCGATGCGCTGGTCATCATCGTGGAGGGGGTGGCACGGGTGAATGTCGCCGGACAGGAGCACGTCGTGAAAGCGGGTGAGATGCTGCTGATGCCGGCCGGCCAGCCCCACGCCCTGCAGGCGGACGAGCCCTTCAAGATGCTGCTGGTGATGGTGAGGTCATGACGCCAGTGGGCAAGAAACCGGTATGGACCGCATCCGCCGAGGAGGAACTGGCCCGGGTGCCGGGCTTCGTGCGCGGCATGGCCCGGCGGGCGGTGGAAAAGCTGGCGGCCGAGGCCGGCCTGGATGAAATCGGGCCCGAACAGGTGAGGGCAGCCCGCGAGCGCCAC
>JARYMO010000344.1 GCA_029907055.1 Syntrophomonadaceae bacterium
GGGAACTGGGCATTCGCGACATCGTCAAGATGGCCTCCAACGAGAACCCGCTGGGCCCTTCGCCGATGGCGGTCGAGGCGGTGCGGGAGGTGGCAGGCAGCTTACACCTGTACCCGGACAGCAACTGTTTCTACCTGCGCCAGAAGATGGCGGCCAAGACCGGACGCGCCCCGGAGTGTTTCCTGGTGGGGAACGGCTCTGACGAGCTGCTGCGACTGATATCCGAGACCTTCCTCACCCCGGAGGCCGGGGTTGTGTATGCCGACCCCTCGTTCGTGGAATACGAGTTCATGGCCCGCATCATGGGAGCCCGCTGCACCCCGGTGCCGTTGGTGGACTTCCGCCACGACCTGTCGGCCATGAAGGCGGCCATCGGGCCGCAGACCCGCATCGTCTACGTGTGCAACCCCAACAATCCCACCGGGTCCATCGTCACCCGCGCCGAGCTGGAGGAGTTCATGGACGGCATGCCGGACGAGGTGCTGGTGGTGTTCGACGAGGCCTACGTGGAATACGTGGACAGCCCCGAGTTCCAGAGCGGGCTGGAGTACCTGGACCGCGGCCACAACGTGGTGGTGCTGCGCACTTTCTCGAAGATCTACGGGCTGGCCGGGCTGAGGATCGGCTACGGCATCACCACCCCCGAAATCGCGGCCGCCGTCAACCGGGTGCGCGAGCCCTTCAACGTCAACCTTGCGGCCCAGAAGGCGGCGATGGCGGCGCTGGACGACGAGGAGCACCTGGCCCTGAGCCGCGAGACCAACCGCTGGGGGCGCAAGTACCTGTGCGAGGAGTTCCAGCGCCTGGGCCTGCGCTACGTGGATACGCAGGCCAATTTCCTCTTCGTGGACACCGGCAGGGACTGCCAGCAGGTGTTCTCTCGCCTGCTGGCGCAGGGCATCATCGTGCGCACCGGTGACATATTCGGGTACCCGACCTTCATTCGCGTCACCATTGGCACCGAGAGCGAAAACCGGCGCTTCGTGCAGGGGCTGGTGCGGGCGCTGGAGGGATAGCGCTTGATGGAAGCCATCTACCGCCGGGCCTTCGACCACCCTGCGGCAGAACGCGAGCTGGCAGCGCTGTTCGCGCCCCTGTTTGTCCGCTACGGCGAGGAGCTGGTCTTCATCTGCATCGGCACCGACAAGAACCTCCTGGACTGCCTCGGTCCGCTGGTAGGCACCATGCTCAAGGAGCAGCAGCCGGGGCTGAAGGTGTACGGCACCCTGCAGGAACCGCTCCATGCCCGCAACATGGTGGGCCTGCTGCAGCGCATCGCCCGCGAGCACCCCGCCGCGTTCGCGGTGGCGGTCGACGCCTGCCTGGGAAAGCCCGAGGAAATCGGTATTATCGAGGTCCGCGAGGGCAGTCTTCATCCCGGGAGGGCCCTCCAGCGCAGCTTGCCGCCGGTGGGGCGGCTGGCACTCACCGGCACGGTGGCCGCGCTGCAGTCGGGGCGGGATTCGCGCAGCCTGGCCAGGGGGAGCTTCACCCCGGTGTACTTTATGGCCCGGCTTATTGCCCGCGCG
>JARYMO010000051.1 GCA_029907055.1 Syntrophomonadaceae bacterium
GGCCGCCGCCACGAACCCGGCCAACCCGGTGAGGCCCACCAGCAGGTCGTTGCCCCCCACGATGACCATCAGGGGAATGCCTGCGCACGCGTTGAGCGTCCCGTGCGCCACCGCCGCCGCCACCACCGAGGAGGCCTGCAGGCGCACGAAGCAGAGCAGGGGGGAGAGCAGCATGCACCAGGCTGTCATCATGAAGACGCCAGCCAGCGGGTGCTGGGGGTAGTTGTGCCCCTGCAGGATGATGGGCGCGTGCCACACTCCCCAGATGAAGCCGATGACCAGCGAGGAAGGCCAGAACCCCAGGGGCGCCAGCTGGTCCTGCAGCAGGCCCCGCCATCCCGCCTCCTCCCCGAAGGCTGCCAGGGCGTTGACGGTGGGTCCGGCCACCAGGGCCGACAGCAAGGCCAGCCACAACGGGTGCACGGGCAGGGCCGCCAGCTGGTCCTTCATCTGCTGCACCTGCTCGGGGGTGAGCACGCTCTGGAAGCGCGCGAACAGGCCGGCCATTTCGGGAGAATACTCCACCCCGGGGATAAGCAGGCTGATGCCCAGCGTGAGCAGCGCCGCCAGCGGCGGCCCCAGCCAGGCAGCCCACCACCAGCGGTTGAGCCGGAAGGATACCCCCAGGGCTACCGGGTCCAGCTCCCTGGCTACCAGCACCTGCACCAGCAGGGCGGCGGTCAGCGGCCCGAACATGTAGCACACCAGCACCAGGGCAGCACCCGGCGAGGTCAGCCGGCCGCCCCCCAGGTAGTAGGCGAGGGCAATCCCCCAGCTGATGCCGAATGCCAGCACCAGGAACCAGACGATCTTCCTGACGTTCATGCCCTCCAACCCCTTCCACCCTTGCGGGCCCCCGCCGCCTGTTTCCCCCTGATACCACTATACCGCGTTTTTCCTCCCCGTTCCCCCTGAAACGAGGGGACGCTCTTCGCGTTTCACGGCAGCCCGTGCGGTTCTTGCCAATGAGGGGCAAGGAACAGGCGCACGCCCTGGACGCCCTGGTCCCGGGCTACTGCCTCCTTTCGCCGCAGCTCCTGGCACCGGCCTCCGCTCCCGGAAAGGCCCGCAGCTTTCGGCCAGGAAGGTATCTGGGGGCCTGGTGTGTAACTACTACAGCAGAGCGGCCTGGGAGGGAAGAGACGAGGAGCGAACGGGAAGGAGCGATGAGCAGTGGGTCGTGAATCGCGTGCCCGGCGCCGGGCATGGGTGGCAGCGGTGCTGGGGCTGGCACTGCTGGTCGGTGGCTGCGGCCGCCCGGCCACGGAGGCGCCAGGGCAGCCAGTGCAGGCGGCAGGCTTTGCCAGCTACCGGGAGGTGCCGGTGGAGGTGCAGCCGTCCTTGCCGCCCTACCAGGTGGCCGATGGGTTGGCCAACGTCAGCAACCGGGAAGACTTCGAGTTCTCCCCCCAGGCGCAGGAGCTGCTGGAGAAGAACGCTTTCGTGGTGATGCCCGGCCGCTACTACGAGTTCTTCATGCTCTACGAGAGCAACCGCTACGACGGCGTACCCAGTTTCGTCAGCAGCGATGCCCTGCTCCACAACTACCACCTCTTCTTCAGCCACCTGCTGAAATCGGTGGAGGGTGAACATCTCATCCCCGAGCTGAAGAAGCTCAACGCGGAAATGCTGGCCACCGCCTCCCGACAGTACCAGCGCCTGCGCGGCAGCGAGTGGGAGAACGCGGCCAGGCGCAACCTGGCCTTCTTCGCCGTCGGTTCACGCCTGCTGGACCCGGCCAGCGCGGTGCCGGGCGTAGTGCGCGGCCCGGTCGAGCAGGAACTGGCGCTCATCGCCGCCCACGATTCCACCGCCGTTTCTCCGGTGATGGCCATGGGGGCAGCGCCGGACATCCTGGAGAACCTGAAGGAGGACTACACCCAGTACATCCCGCGCGGGCACTACACCCGCTCCCAAGAGTTCGCGCGCTACTTCACCGCCATGATGTGGTACGGCCGCCTCACCTTCCGCCTCAAGGACGAGGACGAGACCCGCTCGGCGGTGCTCATGACCCTGGCGCTGGCGGGGACACCGGCTGAGAAGAGCTGGCAGCACCTCTACGAGGTGACCAGCTTCTTCGTTGGCAAGAGCGATGACCTCGGCTATCCGCAGTACCGCCAGGCCCTGCGGGAGGCCTACGGCAGGCTGCCTTCGCTCGACGCCCTGGCCGGCGACCGCCAGGGATGGAAGGACTTCCTGCAGGCTGCCGGCAGGCTGGAACCGCCCCAGCTCAACTCCATCCCCATCTTTGACGAGAACATCCAGCCGGAGCGGGAACGGGAGATCAAGGGGTTCCGCTTCATGGGGCAGCGCTTCACCCTGGACGCCGCCGTATTCCAGCGCCTCGTCTACCGCGAGGTGGGAGAAAACTCGAGGGGTGAGCGGCGCCTGTTGCCGGCGGGGCTTGACATCCCGGCCGCCATGGGCTCCCGGCAGGCCTATGCCCTGCTGAGGCAGGCCGGACACACTGACTACCGCAACTACGCGCGCAACATGGAGCGCCTGCGCGCGTACATTGCCGGCCTGGACCTGTCTGCCTGGACCCAGAACCTGTACTGGTCCTGGCTGTACGCGTTGCGCCCGCTGACCGTGGAGCCCGGCGAGGGCTACCCCTCCTTCATGCGCAGCAGCGCCTGGCTGCACAAGCAGCTGTCCACCTACCTGGGCAGTTGGATCGAGCTCAAGCACGACACCATTCTCTACGCCAAGCAGGTGTACGCGGAGATGGGCGGGCCGGAGGACGAGGAGCGGCCGGCCGGCTACGTGGAGCCCATCCCGCACCTCTATGCCCGTTTGGCCGCGCTGCTGGCCATGACCCGCGAGGGCCTGCAGGCCCGCGGACTGCTTGACCAGCGCGACGGAGAGAGCCTGGAGCGCATGGAAGAGCTCGCCCTCTCGCTCAAGCGGATTTCCGAAAAGGAGCTGGCGGGCACCGCCCTCACCGCCGAGGAACAGGACCTTATCCGTACCTTCGGCGGACAGCTCGAGCACTTCTGGCTGGAGGCCCTGCGCGACGAGGGGGTGGTCACCGTCTCCCAACTGTCAGACCATCCCGCCGCACTGGTGGCCGACGTGGCCACTGCGCCCCCGGACACAGTGCTGGAAGGGGGAACCGGGTACATCTCGGAGATTTACGTGGTGGTACCGGTCGACGGCCAGCTCCGGCTCACCAGGGGTGGGGTCTTCGCCTACTACGAGTTCCCCTGGCCGGCATCCGACCGCCTGACTGACGAGAAGTGGCACGCCATGCTGGAGCAGGGGACGCAACCGCCGCCCCCCTCGTGGACGCAGGTGTACACCGGGGCCGGGACGGCACGCGCCATCCCGGCCTGGGAGTAGAGAGGTGACGAAGCGGCGCCAGGCGGCCATCATCCTGGGCGTCACGCTGGTCTTCACCAGCCTGGCAGCCTGGCTGGGGAGCGTCTACCTGGCCTGCCGGCCCAGCACCACGCTGGTGGAAGAGGAGGGAGACCTCGACGCCGACGGCATCGCCGAGCGCTACCGGCTGCAGGCGGGGCAGCTGGAGGTCAGCGAGGGGGATGCGGTCCTGTGGCAGTCGCCTGCTGCGTGGGAGGTCGCCTGCTTCGCCCTGGGGGATGCCACCGGAGACGGCACCCTGGACCTCTGCCTGTCGGTCTGGAAAGAGGGCAGCTACGGGCACAGTCGCCCGTTCTGGGCAGGAGAGGATGATTCCGCCTACGGCAACCACCTGTTCGTGTACCGCGTGGCCCGACGGGGCCTGTACCCCCTCTGGCAGTCCTCGCAGGTGGAGCGCCCGATTACCGCGCTCACTGTCATCGATGGCGGTCCGCCGGGCACCTCCTACCTGCTCATCGGCGAGGCCGAGTACGGCTGGCCGGACCAGGTGGGGTGGCACCTGCGCACGCCGTCCCGCACCACCGCCTGGCAGTGGAACGGCTGGGGGTTCAGCCGCGTCCAGTGAGAGCGGCCGGCACGGATGGTGCTTTTTCCCGGGAGGAGGCGAGAGGCGTGCAGTGGCACCGCATGACAGCAGAACAGGTCCTGCAGCAACTGGGCTCGCGCCCCGGGGGGCTCTCCGCATCCGAGGCAGCGGCACGGCTGGCCCAGGCCGGCCCCAACCAGCTGCAGGAGGGCCGCCGGCGCACGCTGGTCGGCATGTTCCTCGACCAGTTCAAGGACTTCATGATCCTCGTGCTGGTGGTGGCTGGCGTTATCTCAGGGCTGGTGGGCGAGGCCGCCGACGCGGTGGCCATCGTCGTCATCGTGGCACTGAACGCCGTCATCGGCTTCGTCCAGGAGTACCGGGCGGAAAAGGCGATGGCGGCGCTGCGCCTGATGGCCGCGCCGCTCTCGACGGTGCGGCGGGACGGCGAACAGACCTTGGTCCCCTCCGTGGAGCTGGTGCCGGGCGACGTCGTGGTGCTGGAGGCCGGCAACATCATTCCCGCCGACCTGCGCCTCATCGAGGCCGCCCAGTTGCGGGTCGACGAGTCCGCCCTGACGGGTGAATCGCAGCCGGTGGACAAGCAGGTGGCGCCGGTGCACGACGCGCACGCCTTGCTAGGTGACCGCTACAACATGGCGTACAAGGGCACGGTAGTCACCTACGGGCGGGGGGCTGGAGTGGTGGTAGCGACCGGGATGGGCACCGAGCTGGGGCGCATCGCGTCGCTGCTGCAGGACGAGGTGCTCAAGACCCCGCTGCAACAGCGGCTGGCCCGCTTCGGGCAGAGCCTGGCGCTGGCGGTGCTGGCAATCTGCGCGGTGGTCTTCGCGGTGGGGCTCCTGCGTGGAGAATCTCCGCTGCTGATGTTCCTCACCGCCGTCAGCCTGGCGGTGGCCGCCATCCCCGAAGCCCTGCCGGCGGTGGTCACCGTCTCGCTGGCCCTGGGAGCCAGGAAGATGGTGGAGGCCAACGCGCTGGTCAGGCGGCTGCCAGCGGTGGAGACGCTGGGCTCCGTCACCTTCATCTGCACCGACAAGACCGGCACCCTTACCCTCAACCGCATGCGGGTGGAGCAGGTGTATGCCGACGGCTCATGGTGGACCCTCGGTGAGGCCGCCACCCGCGAGGTTTCTGCCCCCGCCCGGCGCCTGTTCATGGCCATGGCCCTCTCCACCGACGTGGTAAAGGGGTCCGACGACGAGATCTTCGGCGACCCCACCGAGGTGGCCCTCTACCAGGCCGCACTGCAGGCCGGGTTTTCCAAGGAATCCCTGCTGGCCGATTACCCGCGCGTGGCCGAGCTCCCCTTCGACTCCGCGCGCAAGTGCATGACCACCATTCACCGCCACCCGGCAGGGGGATTTATCTCCTTCTCCAAGGGGGCGCTGGAGAGCCTGCTGCCGGCGTCGGCCGGGGTCCTGACCAGCGGCGGCCTGCACCACCCGCACGTCGCCGACCTGAAGGCCGTCGGCGACCACATGGCCCTGTCCGGACTGCGCGTGCTGGCCTTCGCCTGTCGGGAACTCGATGCCCTCCCGCCAACTCTCTCGCCTTCCGAGGTGGAGCAGGACCTGGTGCTGCTGGGGCTGGCGGGCTTGCTGGACCCCCCGCGCCAGGAAGCGCGGGAGGCGGTGGAGGTGTGCAGGCAGGCGGGCATCAGGCCGGTGATGATAACCGGGGACCACCCCCTCACGGCGCGCACCATCGCTGCCCGCCTCGGCATCCTCGACGAGGGGGAGGTCATTACCGGGCAGGACCTGGACGAGCTGGGGGAGGGTGAGCTGAAGCGGCGGGTGCGCGACATCCGCGTCTACGCCCGGGTAGCGCCGGAGCAGAAGCTGGCCATCGTGCGCGCCCTGCAGGACAACGGCGAATTCGTGGCCATGACTGGAGACGGAGTCAATGACGCCCCGGCCCTGCGCCGGGCGGACATCGGAATCGCCATGGGCGTCACCGGCACCGACGTGGCCAAGGAAGCCAGCGACCTCATCCTGCTGGACGACAATTTCGCCTCCATCGTGCGGGCCATCCGCGAGGGCAGGAAGATCTACGACAACATCCGCAAGTTCATCCGTTACACCATGACCTCCAACTCGGCCGAGATCGGGGTCATCTTCCTGGCTCCCTTCCTGGGGCTGCCACTGCCGCTGCTCCCCATCCACATCCTGTGGATCAACCTGGTCACCGACGGCCTGCCCGGACTCACCCTGGCCGCCGAACCGGAAGAGAAGGGCATCATGAGCCGCCCGCCCCGCCACCCGCAGGAGAGCGTGTTCGCCCATGGCGTGACCGCCTACATCCTGTGGGTGGGCTTCCTGATGAGCGCGGTGAGCCTGTTCAGCCAGGCCTGGGCCATCTATCACGGCTGGGAGCACTGGCAGACCATCGTCTTCACCGTGCTGTGCCTGTCGCAGATGGGCAACGTGCTGGCCGTCCGCTCCGAGCGGGAATCGCTATTCTCCCTCGGCCTGCTGTCCAACCGGCCTCTGCTGGTCTCGGTGCTGCTGACCCTGCTGCTGCAGATGGCCACCATCTACGTGCCCTTCCTGCAACCGGTCTTCCATACCGCCCCGCTCAGCGCCGGCGAACTGCTCTTCTGCCTGGCGCTGTCCGCGCTGGTGCTCATCGCCGTCGAACTGCAGAAGGCGCTGCGTCGCCGCCTCTCCTGACACGAGGGGGGCTGCACTTGAAACAAGGGGACGCTCTTCTCGTTTCAGTCGATGCCGCCCCTGGAACAAGGGGACGCGCTTCTCGTTTCAGTCGCGGCTGGAAAGGAGGTCAGGGAACATGGTGGTCGGGCTCATCCTTCTAGCGGCCGTGGCGGTGGTGCTCGTGGTCAGCCTGGCCCTGAAGAACTCTGCCCCGGTGGAGGCACAGTCCGGAGCAGAGCACGCGCCTGGCAGGGGAGGGGAGGAGGTCATCGGCGAGGAGGAGCTGGCGCAACTGCCGCCCCCGGTGCAGCGCTACCTGCGCTTCTCCGGGGTAATCAGGCGCCCGCGCGTTGCCGGCCTGCGGCTGCAGCAGAGCGGAGAGTTCCGCCTGGGGCCTGACAAGAAATGGATGCCATTCACCGCCGAGCAGTTCTACCGCGTGGACCCGCCGGGCTTTGCCTGGTACGCCCGCATGCGCATGACACCCGGGCTGCCCATCCGGGTGGAGGACCGTTACGCGCAGGGCAGGGGCAGCGTCCGTGCCTCCCTGCTGGGTGTCATCCCAATGGCCCGCGGACTGGGCCCCGAGATCGACCAGGCGGCGTTATTGCGCTACCTGAACGAGATGATGTGGTTTCCGACCGCGCTCCTCCAGCACCGCGTGACCTGGGAAGCAATCGACGACGTCTCTGCGCGCGCCACCATCACCGACGGCGACACCTCCGTCTCCGGGGTCTTTCACTTCGACGGGCAGGGGCGCCTGGTCAACTTCGTCGCGCAACGTTACCGCATGGTGAACGGGGGGTTCTCGCTCGATACCTGGTCAACCCCCATCCTGGAGTACGCGGAGTTCGACGGTTTCCGCCTACCGGCGGAGGGCAACGCGGTGTGGAACCTGCCCGAGGGGGACTTCGTGTACGCGCACATAAGGGTGCGCGGCATATCCTACCGTTACGCATCTTCCTGCTGAACGCCGGCCCTGGACACCGCGGGCGCGGCCTGTGGCCACGATGGCCGTACTGGCCGACCGGTGGTGACACCCCCGCCGGGGGAGATTGCCTGCTGCCGAGGCCGCCCGGGTTAGTATAGAATGGAAGCAAGGGAAGGCAGCTCCTGGTCGGGCTGCCAGGGAGGGGGATCCGTCATGAGCAGGGAACGGGAACGCGACCTCGACCCCTCGTTCCGCGAGCGGGTGGACTCCTTCCACCTGGTGCCCAACCTCGCGCAATGCCTGACCTGCGGCAAGTGCGTGGGGAATTGCCCGGCCGCCGCCCAGACCCCTTCCTATAACTCGCGCCAGATCATCCAGGACGTGCTGAATGGGCGCGTTCAGCGCCCCCTGCAGAGCGAGGAGATCTGGCGCTGCCTGTGGTGCGCCAACTGCTTCCAGGTATGCCCCGTCGACATTCACTTCCCGCTGCTGATGATGCAACTGCGCTACCGGGCGATGGAGCAGGGGTACGGCCTGCGGTACGTCATCCCCTTCGTCCGCTTTGCCCTGCGCGCCCGCGAGGACGGACTCACCTTCGCCCCCGCCGGCAAGGGCCGGGAGCGCATCGCCCGCATCCGCAGCGCGGCCGGCATGACCCCCTGGCCGGAGGTGTCTGAACGCGCCCGGGCCGAATACCAGGAGCTGTTTGACCGCACCGGCACCACGGAATGGCTGCAGGAACTGGCCGCGCGGCCTGAGAACCCAGTCCAGTTCAGCTACCGCAAGGGGAGGATTACCGGTGAATGAGCCACGGGTGGTGGGGGCGCGGGAACGCATCCCCGAGGTGCCGGAGAAGGTGTACCTCTTTCGCAGCTGCACCGGCAGCCTGGAGTACCCGGGCACCGAGAACGCGGTGAGAGCGGTGCTGGCCAGATTGGGCGTAGAAACGGTGATGGACCCCGACCAGACCTGCTGCTCCGGCTACCTGCTCACCTGTTCGGCCTACCTGCCGCCGGTCTCGCTGGCCGCCACCGCCCGCAACCTGGCCCTGGCAGAAGCGCGCGGGCTGGACACCTACACCTTCTGCAACGGCTGTTTCGGCTATATCAGCGAACTCTCGCATATCCTGCTCCACCACCGCGACTACCTGGAGATGACCAACCGCCTGCTGGCCCCCATGGGCTACCAGTACCAGGGGCGCAGCGGCGTCTACCACGTGCAGGAGCTGTACTACCGCCTCAAGGAGCGCATCCCCGCCCTGGTCACCCGTCCCCTGCGCGGGCTGAGGGTGGGGGTCCACTACGGCTGCCACTACCTGGCCCGCAAGTACGGGGTCCTGGATGACGGCGACCTGCCCCGCTTCCACGAGGAGCTCATCACCCTGC
>JARYMO010000052.1 GCA_029907055.1 Syntrophomonadaceae bacterium
GGAAATCCGGGCTCGCGTCGACTGGGCCCTGCAGGCGGTAGACATGCAGTCGTATGCCCAACACCCGATGCACGCGCTGTCGGGCGGGCAGAAACAGCGGGTGGCCATCGCCGGGCTGCTGGCCCTCAAGCCGCGGGCGATGGTACTGGACGAACCCACCGCCATGCTGGACCCGCGTGGCCGTCGTGAGGTGCTGGAGACCCTGCTGCAGCTGCACCGCCGGGAAGGCATCACGGTGGTGCTGGTGACGCACCACGTGGAGGAGGCGGTCCACGCCCACCGGGTGGTGCTGCTGGAGCAGGGCCAGGTGTGCCGGGAGGGAGCAGCGCGCGAAGTGCTGGCAGACAGCCGTGGCCTGCAGGCGCTGGGAGTCGAGCCGCTTCCCGTCCCCCTGCTCATCCAGGCCCTGGCGGCCAGGGGCATCGACGTCCCTGGCAACGTTCTGCAGCCCAGCGAACTGGTGGAATGGCTATGCCGATAGAACTGGAGAACGTCTCGCACGTGTACGATGCCGGCACCCCCTTCGCTGCCAGGGCCCTGCACCAGCTTTCCTGTCGGCTGGGGACTGCCGACCTCACCGGCATCATCGGTCCCACCGGGTCTGGCAAGTCCACCCTGCTGCAGATGCTCAACGGCCTGCTCATCCCCACCTCCGGCCAGGTGAGGGTGGACGGGGTGCCCACCCGCGGACTCAAGGGGCCTGCGTTGCGCGATCTGCGCCAGCGGGTGGGGCTGGTGTTCCAGTTCCCGGAGGACCAATTGTTCGAGCGCACCGTCTTTGACGACGTGGCCTTCGGTCCCCGCAACCAGGGGCTGGGCGAGGCGGAGGTGCAGGAGCGGGTGCGGTGGGCCATGGAGGCCGTGCAACTTGACTTCACCGCCTTCGCAGCCCGGGACCCTTATTCGCTCAGCGGCGGCGAAAAGCGGCGGGCAGCCATCGCGGGGGCCCTGGCGCGGCGCCCGCGCTACCTGCTGCTGGACGAGCCGACGGCGGGGCTGGATGCCGCCGGTCGGCTGCAGTTGCTGGGCGTGATGCGGCAGCTGGCCGTTGACTACGGCACCAGGGTGGTGCTGGTTTCGCACCGCCTGGAAGATGTCGTCATCGCATGTGACGAGGTACTGGTGATGTGTGGGGGGGAACTGTTCATGCAGGGCTCACCGCGGCAGATCCTGCAGCGGAGCGACGAGCTCCGGAGCGGCGGACTGGAACTGCCCTGGTTCAGCGAACTGGCATGGAGCCTGAAACGGCATTTCGTCGGTTTCCGCACCGACCTGGTGGGGCTGGAAGAGCTGGCGGACGAGATCACGCGTGTGGTGGGAGCGGGGAGGCCCAGGCCATCTGCCCCCGCTGCGCGGGGAGAGCAGCACGGTGTTTAGCGGGCTGTCGTTCGGGCAATACCTGCCGCTGGGGTCGGTGGTGCACCGCCTGGACCCGCGGACCAAGCTGGTGCTGGTGCTGGCTGGCATGAGCGCAGTCTTCCTGGCCCGCGGCTGGGTCAGCCTGGTGGTGGCAGGGGCGGCGGTGATGGGGCTGGCACTGGCCAGCAGGGTGGGAATGAGGTCCTACCTGCGTGGCATCAGGAGCCTGTGGCTGCTGGTGGCGCTCACCGCCTTGTTGCAGATGTTCCTGGTCCCCGGTACCCGGCTGTGGTCCCTGGGAGCGCTGGCGGTCACCCGGGAGGGGGTCGCTATGGCTGCGTTCATGGTGGCGCGTCTGGTGCTGGTGTTCGTGCTGGCACAGTTGCTGACCTTCACCACCTCGCCGGTGGCGCTGGTGGACGGGAGCGAACGCCTGCTGGCGCCACTGCGCAGGCTGGGCCTGCCCGCGCACGAAATGGCGATGGTGATGACCATTGCCCTGCGCTTCATCCCGGTGCTGTTCGAAGAGGCGGACAAGATCGTCAAGGCCCAGGTGTCCAGGGGGGCGAGCTTCCAGGCAGGGGGAGTGCGTTCGCGCCTGCAGGCGCTGAGTTCCATCCTGGTGCCCCTGTTTGTGCGCGCCTTCCAGCGTTCGGACGAATTGGCGCTGGCCATGGAGGTGCGTTGCTACCAGGGGGGAGAGGGGAGGACCCGCATGAACCGGCTGTGCCTGCAGGCTGACGATTACGTGTTCCTGGCCGCGGCGGCGGCGGTGCTGGTGGTCGTGGGGGTGCTGACGCGCACGTGAGCAGACGCATACGGGCTGTAGTGCAGTACGAAGGTACGCGGTACCATGGCTTCCAGCGCCAGCCCCAGGCCTTGACGGTGGAGGCAGAGCTGCTGCGTGCCATTGCCCGGGTCACCGGCGAAGAGGTGCGCCTGATGGCTGCTGGCCGCACCGATGCCGGGGTCCACGCCTGCGGACAGGTGATTGCCTTCGACACCGCCTCGCGGGTGCCCCCGGAACGGTTTGCCCCCGCCCTCAACAGCCTGTTACCGGACGACATCAGGGTGCTGGAGAGCTGCCAGGCGGCGGCCGGCTTTCACCCCCGCTACGATGCCCGCGGCAAGGTGTACGACTACCTGGTGCACCGTGAGCGGAGCGGAGCCCTGTTCCACCGCCGTTTCTGCCTTCTGCACGAGGGCCCTCTCGACCTGGAGGCCATTCGGACGGCGGCCGGCGCCCTGGAGGGCACCCACGATTTTCGCGCCTTCTGTGCCAGCGGCAGCAGCGTGCAGGACTACGTGCGTACCTTGTGGAGCTGCCGGCTGCAGGAAGAAGGAGCGCTGCTGCGCTTCCGCTTCGCGGGTAACGGCTTTCTCTACCACATGGTGCGCATCATGGTCGGCACCCTGCTGGAGGTGGGGCGGGGGAAGATGCCCCCGCAGCAGGTGGCGGAGATCCTGCGGCGGGGGGAGCGTGGGGGCACCGGCCCCACGGCGCCGGCCTGTGGGCTTTTCCTGGTGCGGGTACTGTATTGACAAGCGTTGCCCGCGTTTCGTACTATAAAGGGGTACCGTGGGGGAGAGCGGGCTGCAGAGCCCCGTGGCCGGTATCTCGCCCCGCGCCAAGGGATTTTGCGGGAAGTGGGAGGGAACATCCTTGAAGACTTATCAGGCCAAGGCCGGTGAGGTCGAGCGCACCTGGTACGTGCTCGACGGCACCGACAAGACGCTGGGGAGGCTGGCGGCGCAGGCGGCGGTGCTGTTGCGCGGCAAGCACAAGCCCACATACACGCCCAATGTCGACACCGGCGACTACGTCATCGTGGTCAACGCCGAGAAGGTGCGTTTGACCGGCAACAAGCTGCGGGACAAGAAGTTTACCTACCATACCAGGTACCCGGGCGGCCTGCGCCAGGTCAGTTACCGGGTCATGATGGAAAAGCACCCCGAGCGGGCGGTTACCGCCGCCATCAAGGGCATGCTGCCGCACACGCGGCTGGGAGCGGCCATGGCGCGCAAGCTGAAGGTGTACCGCGGGCCGGATCACCCCCACCAGTCGCAGAAGCCACAGGTGTGGGATTTTAGAGAGTAAGGAGGCACCCTCATGGCGAAGGTCCAGTACTGGGGAACAGGACGCAGAAAAACGGCGGTCGCCCGGGTGAGGCTCATCCCGGGGGAAGGCAACATAGTCATCAACGGGCGCAGCTTCGAGGACTTCTTTCCCAACCGCACCCGGCGGCTGATCGTCAAGCAGCCGCTGGAACTGACCGGGTTGGCGGGCAAGTTCGACGTGGTGGCCCGGGTCAGCGGGGGCGGCATTACCGGCCAGGCAGGTGCCATCCGCCTGGGTATTGCCCGTGCCCTGGTGCGGGCCAACCCCGATGTGCGCCCGCAGTTGCGCCGGGTGGGGTTCCTCACCCGCGACCCGCGCATGAAGGAGCGGCGCAAGTACGGCCTGCACAAAGCGCGTAAAGCGCCACAGTACTCGAAGCGCTAGGAGGGGGTCACTCGACCTCCTCTCCTCTTTCTGGGCCGGGACGAGGGCCCCTGGCCTCCGGGCGTCAGCCGCGGGGCCTGGGGCCCTCCGTGCGCGGGGGGGGGGGAACAGGCGGGCCGGATCGGTGTGCCCGCCGGCGGCGTCTGCGGGTTATAGTAGAAGTAGGGCAGGCCCCCGCGCGGTGCCTGCTGCCTCTCACTGGCCTGACAGCGTGACCCGGCGCCTGCGGGCTGCCGGCAGGAAAGGAGGCGCGACCGTGATCGTGTACGGCGCTCTGATGCCGCATCCCCCTATCATCATCCCGGAGATAGGGCGCGGGGAGTTGTCGCGCGCCCGCCCCACGGTGGAGGGCGTGACGCGGCTGGCCAGCGAGCTGGCCTCCGCCCGCCCCGAGCTGCTGGTGTTCCTTACCCCCCACGGCAACGTCTTCCGTGACACCCTCTCGGTCCTCGACACCCCAACCAGCACTGGCGACTTCGCCAATTTCGGCCATCGCGAGATAGGGCTCAGCCACCCGGGGCACCACGGGTTCGTGCAGGCACTGCTGCGCGCCTGCAGTGCGGAGGGCATCCCGCTGCTGGCCCTGGACAGGGAGACGGCGGAACGGCACGGCCTGGAATGGCGCCTGGACCACGGGGTATTGGTGCCTCTCTATTACCTGGACCGGGCCGGCACCGCGGCCGTGCCGGTGGTGGCAATCTCCATCGCCTACCTGCCGCGCGAGGTGCTCTACCGCTTCGGGGCAGTCATCGCGGCCACGGTCCGGGACATGGGACTGCGAACGGCGCTGGTGGCCTCCGGCGACATGTCCCACCGCCTCAGCGACCAAGGGCCCTACTCGTTCCACCCGGACGGGCCGCGGTTCGACCAGCGGGTGCAGGACTGCCTGCGCCGCGGCGACGTGCAGGGGCTGCTGGCCATCCCCCAGGAGCTGGAGGAGGGGGCGGGCGAATGCGGGTACCGTTCCCTGGTCATCCTGATGGGCGCCCTGGACGGAGTTGATTTTGACAGCCGCGTCTTTTCCTACGAGGGACCGTTCGGGGTCGGCTACCTGGTGGCAGGCTTTCGCCCGGGCGCGCCCAACCCTGCGCGCCGGCTGCTGGATGAATTCAGGAAAGAGGCCAGGGCGGAGGTGGAGCGCCGCCGCCGCCAGGAGTCGGCCCCGGTGCGATGGGCACGCGAGAGCCTCGAGGCGTATGTCCGCTCCGGCCGGCGCTTGGCCCCGCCAGAACCGATGCCGGAAGAACTGCGGGAGCCGGCGGCCGCGTTCGTATCCATCAAGAAGCACGGCCGCCTGCGGGGATGCATCGGCACCATCCAGCCGGTGCGGGAGAACCTGGCGCTGGAGATACGGGAGAACGCCATCAGCGCAGGCACTGCAGACTACCGCTTCGACCCCGTTTCCGAGGCAGAGCTGGAGGACCTCACCTACTCGGTGGACATCCTGGGCCGTCCGGAGCCGGTAGAGAGCCTGGACCAACTCGACCCCCGCCGCTACGGCATCATCGTGCGCAGCGGGCGCCGCACCGGCGTGTTGCTGCCCGACCTGGAGGGGGTCGACACGGTCGAGGACCAGGTGGCCATCGCCCTGGAGAAGGCCGGCATCAGCCCCGACGAGCCCTACCGCATCGAGCGCTTCGAGGTGAGGAGGTGTCGCTGACATGGCGGAGCGGACGGCCTATCACTGGCGCAAACTGGAAGACGAGCGGGTGGAGTGCACCCTGTGCCCCCACCGCTGCAAGGTCAAGCCGGGCGCGACCGGCATTTGCCGGGTGCGGGCCAACCGGGAGGGACAACTCCTGACCCTCAATTACGGGGAGGTGGCCTCGGTGGCGCTGGACCCGGTGGAGAAGAAGCCGCTGTTCCATTTCTACCCGGGGACATCCATCTACTCGGTGGGGGTGCGCGGCTGCAACTTCGACTGCGGCTTCTGCCAGAACTGGAGCCTGGCCCACGGCCAGCCGCCGAGCACCTTCGTTCCGCCCCAGCGCCTGGTGGCCCTGGCCGAGGAGGCGCGGGCGGAGGGGAACATCGGTATCGCCTACACCTACTCCGAGCCCACCGTGTGGTACGAGTACGTGCTGGACACCGCCCGCCTGGCACACCGCGCGGGGCTGAAGAACGTGATGGTGACCAACGGGTTCATCGAATCCGAACCCCTGCAGGAGTTGCTGCCCTACCTGGACGCCATGAACATCGACCTCAAGTCCTTTCGCGAGGAATACTACCGTCGCACCTGCCACGGCCGCCTGTCGCCGGTGATGGCGACCATCGCCGCCGCCCAGGCCGCCACCCACGTGGAAGTGACCACCCTCCTTGTCACCGGGCTCAACGACAGCGAACAGGAGGTCGAGGAACTGGCAGCCTGGCTGGCCTCGGTCAACCCTGACATCGTCCTGCACCTGTCGCGCTACTTCCCCGCCTATCGTTTCACCCTCCCCCCCACCCCGGTCGACACCATCCGCCGCGCCCGCGAGGTGGCCAGGCGCCACCTGCGCTACGTCTACGTGGGCAACGTGGTAGGCATGGATGACGATACCCGCTGCGCCGGCTGTGGCCAGGTGCTGGTGCAGAGGGACGGCTACTTCGTGCGCCTGCCGGGGGTGAAAGCCGGTACCTGCAGCAACTGCGGCACCCCGGTGCCCTTCGTCATGTGAGGGGGAAGCCGCAGTGCTACGCCACCACGGCAGCGGCCGCGGCAATCAGTCCAAAAAACGCTTAACGGACAGAAGGATTTCAGGGTGCGGGCGCGAATAATCATATGAGGGTGAATAGCCGCTTTTCCGACCCGGGGCAGCCAGCGCCGGGGCGCGGGAGCCGCGGCCCAGAGACAGTACAGATATGGGGGGTAATAGGATGGAACTGGCGAACGTGTTGTTGGAGAAGGATGGGAAGATCGCCATCCTGACAGTGAACCGGCCCAAGGCCCTGAACGCTCTCAACGCCGATACCCTGCTCGACATCGAAAAGGCAGTCGATGCCGTGGCGGCGGATCCCGAAGTGAGCGTTCTTGTTATTACCGGGGCCGGCAAGGCCTTCGTGGCCGGTGCGGACATCGCCTTCATGCAGCCGCTGAGCGCCATGGAGGGGCGCGAATTCGGCATGCTGGGGCAGAGGGTGTTCCGCAAGATCGAACTGCTGGAGAAGCCGTCCATCGCCGCGGTCAACGGGTTTGCCCTCGGTGGCGGCTGCGAGCTGGCCATGGCCTGTGACTTCCGCATCGCGTCGGACGCCGCCAAGTTCGGCCAGCCCGAAGTGGGGCTGGGCATCACCCCCGGGTACGGCGGCACCCAGCGCCTGCCGCGACTGGTAGGCGAGGGCATGGCCAAGGAACTGTGCTTCACGGCGGACATCATCGACGCCAACGAGGCGCTGCGCATCGGGCTGGTCAACCACGTGGTGGCGGCCGACGAGCTGATGGACTTTGTCAAGAAGGTGGCCAACAAGATCGCTTCCAAGGGCCAGGTGGCGGTGCGCCTGACCAAGGCAGCCATCAACGAGGGCCTGCAGACCGATATCGACCGCGGCATGACCATCGAGGCGGAAGCCTTCGGCCTCTGCTTCGCCACCGCCGACCAGAAGGAAGGCATGGCCGCGTTCCTGGAGAAGCGCAAACCCGAGTTCACCGGCAAGTAATGCCCCGCTGCGCGGAGGGCCCTCAGACAGATATCGCGGCCCACCTGCGGCAGCATACCCGTGGTGACAGGAGGGGAACACGCCCCTCTTGCCATAGACCCCAGGAAGGGAGGCGAGAGGCACACGGTTCAAGTGCGCGGATCGGACGGGTAGGAGCGAAGGAATCATCGAGAAGGAGGGGTTTTCATGTCAGGACAAGGTGGATGGGCAAATCCGGGCCCGGCTGGCCTGACCGCGCTGGCGGTCGCATGTTTCACCTTCTACGCCGTGCTGAGCGGCAAGGTGGATCACTCCTGCGTTCCGCTTCTGGGCTGCTGGCTGATTGGCGGTTTCGTGGTGCAGCTGCTGGTAGGTATCATTGAGCTGATGGAAGGCGTGACCCTGGGCGGCAACGTGTTCACCTTCTTCGCCGCGTTCTTCATGCTGACCGGCGGGATCGAGTTCTTCGTCAAGTACCTCGGCGCTGTCAACGGTCTGACCATTGACGCCAGGATCGACGGCTGGGCATGGATTGTGCTCTTTGTGACTCTCTGGTTGTGGACCCCCGCGTACCTCAAGACAGGTCCGCTGGCGCTGAACATCGTCGTGCTGGCCCTCGACGTGGCCACCCCCTTCGTGGCGTTCCGCGACCTGGGCATGGCGGACCCGGCGTCCTCGGCGGCGTGGGCGGCCAACTTCCTGCTCATCGCCGGCATCTTCGGCATCTACGTGGCGGCCGGCATCATCCTCAACACTGCCTTCGGCAAGACGATTCTGCCGCTGGGCAAGCCCCCGCTCGCCTAGCCCGCGAGGGGGAGAACCCGATACCACAGCCAACTGCGGGGAGCAGGCCACACGGCCCGCTCCCCGCTCGTGATCAGGCACCGGCCGCAGCGCCGGGCCGTCAGAGAACGGGACGGCGGAACCCGCCGCAGCCAGAGCTTGCAAACATATACATAGATCTGTATAATAATCACCATATGAAAGCGGACCAGGAGCCGCGGGAGGCGATGCGATGATACCGGTAGCGATAATCGGGGACGGATACACGGCGGCGGACCTGCTGCGCCTGCTGGCAGGGCACGGAGAAGCGGTGGCGGTGCGCATCGGCAGCACGGAGAACGTGGGGCGGCCAGTAGCGGAGGTGTACCCGCACCTGGCGGGGTTCACTGACCTGGTGTGCGAGGAGACCGACCTGGAGGCGTGGGGGAAGGAGTGCCAGGCGGCATTCCTGGCCCTGCCCCACGGGCTTTCGGTGCCCATTGCCCAGCGGCTGCTGCGCGGGGGCGTGCGCTGCATCGACCTGGGGGCGGACTTCCGGCTCAAGGACGCGGCGCTGTACCAGCGCTTCTACGAGATGGAGCACG
>JARYMO010000053.1 GCA_029907055.1 Syntrophomonadaceae bacterium
CGCCGGCTGCGGGAGGCGGCCGCTGGCCCCTCCGGGCAGGGAGAGCGGCCAGGGCCGGCGGCCCGGTTGGCCGCCCTGCTGGAGGAGCTGCGGGCCATGGCCAGCGTGGAGCCGGCGGCGCGGGAAGGTGCCGAACGGGTGAGGCAGGCGCTGGAGACCGTGGGCGAGCTGCCGCGCGCGCTGCGCAAAGCGGTGGACATGCTGGAGGCGCTGGCCGGGCGGTCGGCCTCGGCGCCGCTGCGGGAGGCCGCCCTGCACCTGCGGCAGGCGGAGCAGCTCGCGTGCGGCCAGCAGCTGCTCAACGCGTCGCAGGGGGCCGGCATCCCGCAGGCACCTCCCGGCTGGTACATCGTGCTGCCGCTGCTGGTGAACGGCGAACCGCAGGCGTGCCGCCTCCAGGTCTGGCGCGAGGGCGTGCGCCAGGAGGGCGAGCCGCTGGCAGGCATGCGCCTGGCGGTGGCGCTGGATACTGCCAGCATGGGGCAGGTGCTCTTCCACCTGCACTGGCAGCCGCCCGCTCCCTTGCAGCTGCAGGGAGTGGTGGAATCGGAAGAGGTGCGGGGCTGCCTGGAGGCGGAGTCGGACCGGCTGCTGGCCGCCCTGCGCGAGGTGGCCGTCCCGGCGGTGTGGCGGGGGGCCAGGGTGGCCGCAGCTGTTGGCCCGGCCGCGCAGGACCTGGACCAGGGGCCGGTGCCAGGATTCGCCGGCCGTTTAGACATCCGCGCCTGAGGCGAGAGGGGGGACGCCGGGTGGAGGAAGACATCCGCCGCCGCCGTGCGGTAGCGCTGCGCTATGACCCCGAGCGTGAAGAGGCGCCGCGCGTGGTCGCCAGCGGGAAAGGGCACCTGGCCGTGCGCATCGAGGAGCTGGCCCGCGAGGCCGGGGTGCCCCTGCGCCAGGACGACGTGCTGGCCGAGTACCTGGCGGCGCTGGACCTCTACCAGGAGATCCCCCCTGCCCTGTACGCAGCGGTGGCGGAAATCCTGGCCTTCGTCTACCGCCTGGACGGGCAGCGGCGCGAGCGGGCGCGGGGCGGCACGGGGGAGGAGTGAGGCGGTGCGCAGGGAAACCGGACGCTGGGGGGAAGAGGAGGCTGCCCGCTACCTGGAGCGGAAGGGCTACCGGGTGCTGGAACGCAACTACCTGACCCGCCAGGGGGAGATCGACCTGGTGTGCGAGAAGAACGGCCTGCTGGTGTTCGTCGAGGTGCGCACGCGCAGCAGCGACCGCTTCGGCTCCCCTGAGGAATCAGTCACCGCGGGCAAGATCTCCCGCCTGCGGCGCACCGCCCTGCACTACCTGCAGGCGCACGGGGCATTGCGCGGCTTTCGCTTCGACGTGGTGGCGGTCCGCCTGACGGACGGCCGCCCCACCTTCAACCACATCGAGGGGGCGTTCTAGGTGGAGGGCCTGCTGCCACCGGTGGGAGCACACCTGTCCGTGGCGCGGGGGCTGCGCGCGGTGGTGGAGGAGGCGCGCCGCCTGGGCCTGGACGGGATGCAGATCTTCGTGCGCAGCCCGCGCGGGACGAGGGCGCGGGACTTCCCCCCGCAGGAGGCAGAATGGTTCGTGGCCGCGGTCCGGCGGGAGCGCTTCTTCCCGGTGGTGGTGCACTGCTCGTACGTCTGCAACCCGGCGGCTGCCCGCCGCCAGGTCTACCAGCTGGCCTGCCGCCTGGTGGCCGAGGACCTCGAACGCTGCCGCTTGCTGGGGGCCCACTTCCTGGTCCTGCACCCGGGCGCCCACACCACTTCTTCTCCCGCGGGGGCCGAGCGCCGCCTGGCCAGGCTGCTGGCCTCCGTGCTGGCCGCCGACGGCGGCGATACCCTGCTGTTGCTGGAGGGCATGGCCGGCGCGGGCACCGAGCTGGGGGGCGATTTCGCCCAGCTGGCGCGGGTGCTGGCGAGGGCAGGGCACCCGCGGCTGGGAGTGTGCCTGGACACCTGCCACCTCTACGCGGCGGGGTACGACGTGACAACGACGGCCGGCCTGGAGCGGCTGGCAGCCGACATCGACGCTACCATCGGGCGCCAGCGCGTGCACCTGGTGCACGCCAACGACAGCCTGGCGGCCCTCGGGTCGAGGCGCGACCGCCACGCCCCGCTGGGGGAGGGGCTGCTGGGGGAGCACGGGCTGGCCGCCTGGCTGCACCACCCCTTCTTCGGGCGCCTGCCCCTCATCATCGAAACCCCTCACCACCCGCTGTCGCGGGACCTGGAGCTGCTGCGCCGCCTGGCCGTGGCAGGGGGCGCTGCCGGCGGCGCCTGACCGGCGCCGTGCAGGCGGTGGCGAGCGGGCCCTGTGGGCAGCCCTTCCCCTTGCCCGCCGCCTGCGGGTGGCGTACAATACGAGCCAGCAAGGACACGCGGAAAGGAAGGAACCGCCATGGACACCACGCCGCGCGGGCTGCGGCCGCACATCGCTATCTTCGGGCGACGCAACGTGGGCAAGTCGAGTCTCATCAACGCCCTCACCAACCAGGACATCGCGCTGGTCAGCCCCATGGCCGGTACCACCACCGACCCGGTGTTCAAGGCCATGGAGCTGCTGCCGCTGGGCCCGGTGGAGATGATTGACACCGCTGGCATCGACGATGTCGGCATGCTGGGCGAACTCCGCATCAAGAAGACCATGGAGGTGCTGAACAAGACTGACCTGGCCATCATCGTCATCGACCCCTCCGTGGGGGTGGGCGACTACGAGCTGGACCTCAGGGAGCGCACCGCCAGTCGCAACATTCCGGTTATCTGGGCGGTCAACAAGCTGGACCTGGAGCCGGTGCCGGCAGAACAGCTGGCCGCCTGGTCCCGCCAGCTGCACTCCCCGGTCATTGCGGTGAGCGCGGTGACCGGCTCCGGCCTGGACCAGCTCAAGCAGCGCATCGTGGAACTGGCCCCCACCGCGCTGGAGGAGCCCAGCCTGGTCAGCGACCTGCTGGAGCCCGGCGACCTGGCGGTGCTGGTGGTGCCCATCGACCTGGCCGCCCCCAAAGGGCGGCTCATCCTGCCACAGGTGCAGACGCTGCGCGACCTGCTGGACCATGACATGATGGGCCTGGTGGTGAAGGAGCGCGAGCTGCGCTGGGCGCTTGAAAGCCTGAAGAAACCGCCCCGTATCGTCATCACCGATTCGCAGGCCTTCCTCAAGGTGGCGGCCGACACCCCCGACGAGGTGATGATGACCTCCTTCTCCATCCTCATGGCCCGTTTCAAGGGGGACCTCACCGAACTGGTGCGGGGAGCGGCACAGGTGACGCGGCTCAAGCCCGGCGACCGCGTGCTGATTGCCGAAGCGTGCACTCACCACCGCCAGGCCGATGACATCGGTAAGACGCAGATCCCCCGCTGGCTGCGCCAGTACGTGGGGGGAGACCTGCAGTTCGAGTGGAGTTCCGGCACCCGCTACCCGGCCGACCTGGAGAGTTTCGACCTGGTGGTACACTGCGGAGCCTGCATGATCACGCGGCGCGAGATGCTGCACCGCATCGCGGTGGCCCGGCAGGCCGGCGTCCCCATCGTCAACTACGGGGTGCTGCTGGCCTTCATGCACGGCGTGCTGGAGCGCGCCCTGAGACCCTTCCCGCTGGCGGCCATGGCCTGGCAGGAAGCCAGGGAAGCCGCCTCCTGAAGCCCGGGCCGGGAAACGGGGTGGCGCCTGCAGGTGGAGAGTGTCCCAGCGAGCGGGGCCCTGGGGCCCCGCTCGCTATCGCCGGGGCGCAGGCGGGCGTCGCGGCGAGGGGTGGGTGAGGTTGCGCAGGTCCAGCGCCGCCTCCAGCTGTTCAGCTTCCATCAGGCCCTCCTGCAGCACCAGGTCGCGCACCGTCCGGCCGCTGGCCGCCGCAGCGGAAGCGATGCGGGCGCTCTCGTCGTAGCCCAGGTAGGGGGTCAGGGCGGTGGCCAGCACCGCGCTGCGTTCCAGGTTCTCCTGGCAGCGCTGGACGTTGGCCTGGATGCCGGCCACGCAGTGGCGGGTGAACAGGTCCACCGCCGCCCGCAGCATGTGCATGGACTCCAGCAGGCAGTGGGCGATGGTGGGCGCGAAGGGATTGAGCTCCAGCTGGCCGCTCTCCGCTGCCAGGCACAGCGCCAGGTCATTGGCCATGACCCTGAAGCACACCTGGTTGACCAGCTCAGGCATCACCGGGTTGACTTTGCCGGGCATGATGGTGGAACCCGCCTGCAGTTCCGGCAGACGGATCTCGCCCAGGCCCCCGCGAGGGCCGGAGGACAGCAGCCGCAGGTCGTGGCTCATCTTGGACAGGGTCACCGCCGCCGCCTTCAGCAGTCCGGACACCTCCGCGAACACGTCCATGTTCTGGATGCCGTCCACCAGGTTCTCGTTGCGCGCCACCCCCGGGGGCCCCAGCTGGCGCAGCTTTTCGTGCACCAGGTAGATGTACTGCAGCGGGGCATTGATGCCGGTGCCCACTGCAGTGCCGCCCAGGCTCACCTGGCGCAGCCGTTCCCCCACCTTGTACAATCGCCACCGGTCCCGCGCCACCGCCTGGGCCCAGGCCCCGAAGGTCTGGCCCAGGCTTATCGGCACCGCGTCCTGCAACTGGGTGCGCCCCAGTTTGAGCACACCCGCAAACTCCCGTTCCTTGACCTGCAAGGCTTCCTGCAGGTCGGCCACGCTGCGGGCCAGCCGCTCCAGCGACTCCAGGGCTGCCAGCCGCATGGCAGTGGGGTAGACGTCATTGGTGGACTGGTGCAGGTTGACGTGGTCGTTGGGGTGGATGACATCGTAGCGTGCCCGCGGCAGGCCCATCAGTTCCAGCGCCCGGTTGGCGATGACCTCGTTGACGTTGCTGTTGGTGGAGGTGCCCGCACCTCCCTGGACTGCGCAGACAATGAACTGGTCACCCAGTCTGCCCGCCGCCACCTCCGCCGCGGCGGCGGCGATGGCCTCCCCGCGCCGGGTGTCCAGGTAGCCGAGCTCCGTGTTGGCCTGGGCCGCCGCCTGCTTGATGAGCGCGATGGCCCGGATCAGCTCCGGGCGCACCCTGGTCTCCAGCACGTCGAAGTAGGCCGCCGCGCGCGCCGTCTGCAGCCCATAGTACGCGTCGTCCTCGATAGTCCAACTGCCCAGCCCATCCTGCTCCGTGCGCATCGCTGTCTCCCCCTCCCCAGGCGCGCTGCCGACAGGGCGCCTGCCGGACCGTTTCGACAACCCCCGTGTCCCCGATGGTAGCACAACTGGGGGGTGCCAGGCCAGGGCGGGAAAAGGGGCCCTGAAAACCAGTCCGCCCCTGCGTACTGATGATCAGGGTGAGCAGACCCTTCCCGCCGGCGGCGAGCAAAAACGGTACTTGACGCGCATTGCGCACCCGTAGCGGGCACGGTATCATTACAATAATCAGTCAGGTTCTGGCAGGTGCGCGCATGATCCAAGTCATTGCGGGAGAACACCACTACCACTACCAGGTGGCCAACGAGGCCCGGCTGCTGGAGCACCTGCAATGGGCGCGCCGCCGGGGGGATTCCTCGTGGCCGGAACTGGCTGGCGAGGTATTCCGCCAGTTGTTCCAGGACGCCCCCACCGGCATCTACGCCGCCACGGCAGCGGGGGAAATCGTCCTGTGCAACCCGGCCTTCGCCCGCCTGGCAGGCTACCCCTCGGCCGATGAGGCCGTTTCTGCCAGCCTGCTGCACCACCTGGCGCGCCCCCAGGACTGGGACGAGCTGCTGCGCACCCTGCGTGAGCAGGGGTGCAGCGACCTGCGGGAAATCCAACTGCTGCGCCGCGACGGCCAGCGCGTCACCCTGCTGCACAGCGCGGTGGGCAGCTTTGACCGGCGCGGCCAGCTGACCCAGGTGCGCGGCTACCTGCTGGCCCTGCCCGCTGCTCCTGCCGGACCGGGTACGCCCACCGAGCGCGCGCGGGCGGTTGCTGCCCTGGTCGAGTCCCTGCCCGATGCGGCGCTGGCCGTGGACCTGCAGGGGCGGGTGCTGGCCTGGAACCAGGCCATGGAGGAGCTTACCGGGGTCCCGGCCGCGGTGGTGGTCGGCAAGGGCGGCCATGAACACGGCCTGCACCTGCTGGGGACCCGGCGCCCCACGGTGGCTGACGCCGTGCTGCACCCCACGCAGCCGGTGGCAGGCCTGGAACGGCTGACCCGCCACGGGCAGTCGGCGGCGGCCGAGATGTCAGTCGTCCTGCGCGGGCAGCGTCGGCGGCTGTGGGCACGGGCCGGCGTGCTGCGTGACCCCGCCGGCGAGGCGGTGGGAGCGGTGGAGATCATCCGCGACCTCGGCGAGCTGGGGGAGCCTGCCGTGCGACCGGCAGGCGAGCAGGAACAGGCCCCGGCGCGCCTTCCCGAAGGCTATTTTGAAATGGACATCGGCGGCAACCTCACCGCCTGTGACCGCACGCTGGCTGACATGCTGGGCATGACGCCAGAAGAGGCCAGGGGCCTCAACTACCGCCGTTACACGGACCGCGAGAACGCACACCGCTTCTACCAGGCCCTGCACCGGGTCTTCCGGGGAGAGGAAGCAGTGCGCGACATGGCCTGGGAGATCGTGGGGCGGCAGGGGCAGCGCTACGGGGTGGAGGTCAGCCTGTCCCTGCTGCGGGACGGGGAGGGGCAACCCTGCGGCTTCCGGGGCATGGTGCGCGACGTCACCGAGCGGCGGCAGGCGGAGAGCGCCCTGCGCGACAGCGAAGCGCGCCTGCGCCGCATCACCGACAACATGCTGGACATCGTCAGCCAGATCGACACCCGGGGCCAGCTCCAGTACGTCAGCCCCTCCTTCACCAGCGTGCTGGGCTACGACGCCGCCGCCGTGCTGGGCACGTCCTTCTTCGACCTGCTGCACCCCGCCGACCTGGCAGGGGTGCGCACCGCCATTGACGAGGGCAGGGAGACCGGGGTGGTGGAACGCCTGGAGTTCCGCATCCGGCACGCCGATGGGCGCTTCATGTGGGTGGAGACCGTCACCAAGCCGCTGCCGGACGAGGAGGGCCAGGTGGCGGGCTTCATCCTGGCCATCAGAGACATCACCGAGCGGCGCCAGGCCGAGGAGCAACTGCGCTACCTGAGCCTGCACGATTCGCTGACCGGGCTCTACAACCGCGCGTACTTCGAAGAGGAGATGCGCCGGCTGGAGAAAGGCCGCTTCGCGCCCATCGGGGTCATCGTGGGCGACGTGGACGGGCTCAAGCTGGTGAACGACACCCTGGGCCACGGGGCCGGCGACAACCTGCTGGTAGCCGCCGCCAACTGCATCAAGGAGTGTTTCCGCGAGAGCGACGTGGTGGCACGGGTGGGCGGCGACGAGTTCGCCGTGCTGCTGCCCAACAGTGACCAGCAGGCGGTGGAGAGCGCCCGCCAGCGCATTCGCGACGCCGTGGCGCGCTACAACGAGGCCAACCCGCGCCTGCCGCTGAGCATCTCGGTGGGCATGGCGGTCAGCGGCGAGGGGCCCATCAACCTGGACCTGGTGTTCAAGGAAGCGGACAACAACATGTACCGCGAGAAACTGCACCGCAGCCAGAGCATCCGCAGCACCATCGTGCAGACCCTGATGAAGACGCTGGAGGCCCGCGACCTGGTGTACGACGGGCATGTCGACCGCCTGCAGGAACTGGTCACGGCCCTGGGCATGGCCGCGGGGCTCTCCGAGCGCCGCCTGGACGACCTGCGGCTGCTGGCCAAGTTCCACGACATCGGCAAGGTGGGGGTGCCGGACCGCATCCTCTTCAAGCCCGGGCCGCTCACCCCGGAGGAGACCCTCGAGATGCAGCGCCACTGCGAGATCGGGCACCGCATCGCCGTGGCCTCCCCTGACCTGGCGCCCATCGCCGACTGGATCCTCAAGCAGCACGAGTGGTGGAACGGCGAGGGGTACCCCCTGGGGCTGGCGGGCCAGGACATCCCGCTCGAGTGCCGCATCCTGGCCATTGCTGACGCCTACGATGCCATGACCAGCGACCGTCCCTACCGCAAGGCCATGACCCACGAGCAGGCCCTGGCCGAACTGCGCCGGTGCGCCGGCACCCAGTTCGATCCGCGCCTGGTGGCCGCCTTCATGCAGGTGGTGAGCGACGGCCGCGAGCGTCAGCGGGACCAGGGATTGGAGGACGACGAGACCCGGCTCATGCGGGCCGAGATCGAACAGCTCATCGAGAAGAACCCCCGCGATGCCGCCCGCCTCATCCGCGCCTGGATGGCCCGCGACGGCCGCTGACCCCTCACACAAGGGAGCGCCCCCTGAAACAAGGGGACGCTCTTTTCGTTTCACCCCGCCCCCCTGAAACAAGGGGACGCTCTTTTCGTTTCACCAACTGCTGGCACCGCCCGCGCGTGCCTCCCCGCCGGCGATGAGGAGGCCAGGCATTCGCGACCGGGGCGCGTCCGCCCCGCCTGCCCTGTCCGCGCCGGGCCCAAGGCTTACGGCGCGGGCGCCCGGAAGCGCCAGCGCTTCCACAGGACGTCGGCCGCCAGCATCAGCAGCGGGCACAGCAGCAGGGCCAGCCACTGCCAGGGGCGCAGGGGAGGGG